>NZ_JBEZDP010000006.1:70467-269353 GCF_040648395.1 Micromonospora sp. NPDC049151 | reverse complement strand
CCGAGTCCGCCGCCTGGTCCACCAACGCGCCGTCGCTGGGAGTCTCGTGGTCGCTTGGCTATCAGTCGAACGGCACCACAATCCGGGCTTTCGAGCTCAGCAGTCGAAGTACATCGCGAACTCGTGCGGGGTCGGGCGCAGACGCACCGGGTCGACCTCGTTGGCCCGCTTCCAGTCGACCCAGGTGGAGATCAGGTCCGGCGTGAACACGCCGCCGTCGAGCAGGTAGTCGTGGTCGGCCTCGAGCGCGTTGAGCACCTCCGGCAGCGAGCCCGGGACCTGCTTGACGTCGCCCCACTCCTCCGGCGGGAGGTCGTAGAGGTCCTTGTCGATCGGCGCCGGGGGCTCGATCTTGTTCTTGATGCCGTCCAGGCCGGCCATCATCATGGCCGAGAACGCGAGGTACGGGTTGCTGGACGGGTCCGGGACGCGGAACTCGACGCGCTTGGCCTTGGGGTTGCTGCCGGTCACCGGGATGCGGGTGCAGGCGGAGCGGTTGCGCTGCGAGTAGACCAGGTTGACCGGTGCCTCGAAGCCCGGCACCAGACGGCGGTAGGAGTTCACCGTCGGGTTGGTGAAGGCCAGCAGCGAGGGGGCGTGGTGCAGCAGACCGCCGATGTACCAGCGGGCGGTGTCCGACAGCCCGGCGTAGCCGGTCTCGTCGTAGAACAGCGGCTCGCCGCCCCGCCAGAGGCTCTGGTGGGTGTGCATGCCGGAGCCGTTGTCGCCGAAGAGCGGCTTGGGCATGAACGTGGCGGTCTTGCCGGCGGCCCAGGTCTCGTTCTTGACGATGTACTTGAACAGCTGGAGCTGGTCGGCGGCGTGCAGCAGCGTGGAGAACTTGTAGTTGATCTCCGACTGGCCGGCGGTGCCCACCTCGTGGTGCGACCGCTCGACGGTGAAGCCGCCGTCGACGAGGCGCCGCACGATCCGGTCGCGCAGGTCGGCGTAGTGGTCCACCGGGGGAACCGGGAAGTAGCCGCCCTTGTAGGCGGTCTTGTAACCCCGGTTGCCGCCCTCCTCGATCCGGCCGCTGTTCCAGGCGCCCTCGATCGAGTCGATGTAGTAGAACGACTGGTGCGCCGAGGTCTCGTGGCGGATGGAGTCGAAGATGTAGAACTCCGCCTCCGCGCCGAAGTAGGCGGTGTCGGCGATGCCGCTGGCGGCGAGGTAGGCCTCGGCCTTCTTCGCCACGTTGCGCGGGTCGCGGGAGTAGGCCTCGCGGGTGAACGGGTCGTGGATGAAGAAGTTCAGCGCGAGGGTCTTCTGGGTCCGGAACGGGTCGATGAACGCGGTGGCGACGTCCGGCAGCAGCAGCATGTCGGACTCGTGGATGGCCTGGAACCCGCGGATCGAGGAGCCGTCGAAGGCGAGGCCGTCGGTGAACACGCTGTCGTCGAACGACTCGACCGGCAGGTTGAAGTGCTGCATCACGCCGGGCAGGTCACAGAAACGTACGTCGACGAACTTCACGTCCTCGTTGGCGAGGTATCGCAGGAGTTCCTCGGAATTGGCGAACACACGTCCTCCTGGCAGGTCCACTCCGGTAGCTAACTACTGGCGACGCTATGGCCGGGGGGTTGCCCTGCCGTGTCTCGTCTGTTTCCGCCGTGTTACGTCGCTTGCGGAGCGTCATCCTAGCGCTCTCTGGTGCGGAATGTCGGAATTTTCGTCGACGGTCGAGGCGGCGTTACCCTGGCCGCTGTGACCGATACCGCCGCCACACCGGTGCCGCCCGCCACCGACCCCGCCTTCACCCCGCCCAGCCTCGGCCGCCGCTTCGGCGCCCTGATCATCGACTGGGTGCTGTGCCTGATGGTCGCCCGGGCCTTCTCCGACCCGGTCCGCGACGGCTGGCCGCCGGTCCTGGTGCTGATCCTGGAGTACGGCTTCTTCATCGGCCTGTTCGCCCAGACCCCCGGCATGTACCTGACCCGGCTGCGCTGCGTCTCCTGGGCCGACGGCGGCCGGATCGGGGTGCTGCGCGGACTGCTGCGCGGCTTCCTGCTGGCCCTGGTGGTGCCGGCCCTGCTCATGGACGAGCACCGGCGCGGCCTGCACGACCGGCTCGCCGGGTCGGTCGTCACCGACGCCCCGCGCCGCTGACCCGCACGAAGAAGGAGCCGGCCCCGCACGGGGAGCGGCTCCTTCTCGCGTACGCCGGAAGTCAGCGACCCCGGGTCTGCCGGAACGCGCCACGCGCCGGCCGCATGTTCTTCGGGATCGCGCCCTTGGGCATCTGCGGTCGCGCCGTGAGCGCCTTGAGCCGCTTGTCGAGGGCGTTGACGTCCTTCGGGGACAGGGCGCGGGGCAGCCGCATCAGCGTCATCCGCAGCTTGCGGACCGGCAGCTCACCCTCGCCCTGCCCGATCACGTAGTCGTGCAGCGGAGCGGTGCCGATCACCTTCGCCAGGCGGCGCTTCTCCTGGCCGAGCAGGCCGCGTACGCGCTGCGGGTTGCCCTCGGCCAGCAGGATCACGCCCTGCCGGCCCACCACCAGGTGCACCATGTCCATCTGGGTGGTGGAGCTGACCGCCGGGGTGACCCGCCAGTCGCCGCGCATGCTCTCCATGATCTGCGCCGCCGCGCCCGGCTGCCCCTCGGCGGCGTTCATCATCGCCTTGTTCGAGCGCAGGTTGAGCACGATCAGCACGGCCAGCAGGGCGAGCAGGATGCCGATCGGCAACCAGAGCCAACCCCAGGCGAGCACCGCGACCACGGTGAGCGCGAGCGGGATCAGCACCGCCGCCGCGGTCAGCGGCGCGAACCACTTGTCCTGCTTGGCGGTGAACCGGAACACCATCCCGATCTGCTTCAGCCGCTGGCCGAACGAGACCTTCTCCTGGGGCTTTGCCATACCGCAGAGTCTAGTGGTCGGCGCGCACCCCGTTGATCCGTGGCCGCCCCTGCGCCGAGGGCTGAGTACCTTACCGCCGCGGCGGCCCGGATCGGCCCGCCGGTAAGGAGGCCGGGCGGGCGAAGATCAGGCGGCGTACCCATGCACCGGGGGCACCTTCGCGCGGAGAGTCGATCTCGACAGGGAGACACCGCACGACAGGGAGATCCGAGATGTTCGGCAACGACGCAGACCTCATCCTCAGCATCCACCGTAGCCACGCCGCCGAGTTGCAGGCCGACGCGGCGCAGGACCGGCTGGCCCGGTCGTTGCCGCGCCGGCACCCGCGCGGATGGCTCGGCCGCCGCCAGCACCACGCCCGTACCACCGACGCCCGCCGGTGACCGCACCGGCGCCACCGGCCGTCGCCGCTCTCGTGGGCATGGCCGCGAGGGCGTACGCCGGTCCGGCCGTCACGGGGGCGGCCGGACCAGCGGCTTCTGTCGGCCCGGTCGGGCCGGTCGGGTCGTCGGGGCGCCGTGGCATGCTCGACGGCGTGACCGTACGCGCCGCCAGCACCGTCCTCGTCGGCCGCCGGCCCGAGCTGGCCGCGCTCGGCGACGCGCTCGCCCGGTGCCGGTCCGGCGACCCGGCGACGGTGCTCGTCGGCGGTGAGGCGGGCGTCGGCAAGACCCGGCTGCTGGAGGAGTTCGGCACGCAGGTGGACGCGGCCGGCGCGCGACTGCTGGTGGGCCAGTGCCTGGAGCTCGGTGAGGCCGGCCTGCCGTTCGCTCCGTTCGCCGCCGCGCTGCGCGACGTGCTGCGCCACGACGGGCCGGCCGCCTTCGCCGGCTACGAGGCGGAGTTCGCCCGGCTGCTGCCCGAGCTGGCGCGGATGCCGGCCGGTGTGGCCGCGCCCGCCGGGCCGGCCCTCGCCGACACCCCGCGCGGCTACCTGTTCGACCTGGTCGCCGACCTGTTCCGGCGGCTCGCCGAGGAACGCCCGCTGGTGCTGGTGATCGAGGACCTGCACTGGGCCGACCGGTCCACCCGCGATCTGATCGGCTTCCTGGTGCGGGCCGCCCGCGCCACCCGCCTGCTCGTCGTCTGCACCTACCGCACCGACGAGCTGCACCGAGGGCATCCGCTGCGGCCGTTCCTCGCCGAGCTGGACCGGGTTCGCGGCGTGGACCGGATCGAGCTGGGCCGCCTCGACCGGGAGGGCACCGCCACCGTGCTGGCCGACCTGCTCGGCGTCGAGCAGATCGCCCGGACGGTGGACGAGGTGCACGAACGGACCCAGGGCAACCCGTTCTTCATCGAGGAGCTGGCCGCCGCCGGTGGCCCGGTCGGCTGCGCGGCCATCCCGGAGACGCTGCGTGATCTGCTGCTGGCCCGCGTCGACCGGCTGCCCGAGCCGGCTCAGCGGGTGCTGCGGATCGCCGCCGCCGGGGGGACCCGCTTCGCCCACCAGCTCCTCGCCGAGGTGGCCGGCCTGCCCGAGGCCGAACTGGAGGACGCGCTGCGCGCCGCCGTCGCCGGGCAGCTCGTGGTGGCCGACCCGGACGGCGACTACGAGTTCCGGCACGCGCTGGTCCGCGAGGCGGTGCACGACGACCTGCTGCCGGGCGAGCACGCGCGGCTGCACGCCCGGTACGCCGCCGCGATCGAGGCCCATCCGCACCTGGTCGCCGCCGGTCGCGCGCCGGCCGAGATCGCCCACCACTGGTACGCGGCACACGACCATGCGCGTGCGCTCACCGCGGCCCGGCTCGCCGCCGAGGCGGCGGCCGACCGGTACGCGTACGCCGAGCAGAGCCGGCTGCTGGAGCGCGTCCTGGAGCTGTGGGAGCAGGTGCCCGATGCCGCCGACCGGCTCGGCATGGACCACCTGCGGGTGCTGGAGGACACGCTGACCGCGGCGGTCACCGCCGGGGACCTCAGCCGGGCACTCACGCTCACCCGGGCCGCGCTGGCCGAGGTCGACCCCGACGCCGAACCGCTGCGCGCCGCGCGCCTGCTCGACCACCGGGGCCGGCTGTTCGCGCTGCTCGGCAAGAGCGACGGCGCGGCCGAGCTGCGCGAGGCGTACCGGCTGGCGGCGGGCGCGCCGCACGGCCCGGAACGCCTCGGCGTGCTCGCCGACATCGCGTCGCACCTGATGAAGGTCGACCCCCGGGAGGCCGCCTCGGTCGCCGCCGAGGCCGCCGCCGGCGCGTCCGAGGTCGGCACCGACCTGGTGCTGCTGCCCACCCGGATCGCCCTGCTGCACCGCATCGACGGCACGCCGGAGCGCGGGCTGGCCGAGCTGCGCCGGGTGGAGGCGCGGGCCCGGGCCGCAGGCGACTCGTGGGCTCTGGTCAGCGCCCTGGTCTTCCTCTCCGACGTGCTCTACGAGCTGGGCCGCTACGACGAGTCCGAACAGGCGGCCGCGGCCGGGGTGAGCGAGGCACGCCGGGTCGGCATCAGCCGCTCGATCGGGGCGTACCTGCTGTCGAACCGGGCCGAGGCGCTGATCGCGCTGGGCCGCTGGGACGAGGCGGACGCCACCTGCGCCGAGGCGGCCCGGATCGACCCGCCCGGTGTGTCCGGGCTGCACTGGCTGCAACTGCGCGCGGGGCTCCACCTGGCCCGCGCCCACCCCGGCGCGGACGAGGTCGTCGGGCGGGCGCTGGCGTTCCTCGGCCGGCCGTACCTCTGGCCGAACCACCGGCTGCCGCTGCACGAGCTGCGCGTCGAGGCCGCGCTCGCCGCCGGCGACCGGCCGGAGGCGGTACGCGCGGCGCGCGCCGCCCTGGCCGACGCGCACCTGACCGACCTGCCCCGCGAGGGCTGGCCGGTGCTGAACGCGGTGGCGCGTACCGCCGCGTTGACCGGGGACGCGACGCTCGCCGCCGACGTGTCGGCGGTGGCCGCCGCGCTGCCCGCCCGGCATCCGGCCGAGCACGCCCACGCCGCCCACGTCACGGCGATCCTCGGCGGGATGACGCCCGCCGGTCCGGCCGGCGGGCTCGCCGCGTGGCGGGCGGCGGTGGCGGCGTGGCGTACGGCCGGGCAGCCGTACCCGCTGGGCCGGGCGCTGCTGGGGCTGGCCGAGGCGGCAGCGGCGGCCGGTGAGCGCGACGAGGTGGCCGCCCGGGTGCGGGAGACGGCCGAGCTGGCCGCCCGGCTGGGCGCCACCCCGCTGGGCGAGCAGGCGGCGACGCTGGCCCGCCGGGTCGGGCTGCGGGGCACCGGGCGACCGGGTCCGGACCTGCTGACCAGCCGGGAGCGGGAGGTGCTGCGGCTGGTCGCCGAGGGGCACAGCAACAGCCGGATCGCCGAGCGGCTCTTCATCTCGCCGAAGACGGCGAGCGTGCACGTGTCCCGGATCATCGCCAAGCTCGACGTGACCAACCGGGTGGAGGCCGCCGCGCTGGCCCACCGCCTCGGCCTGCTCGAAGCTGCGCCGCCGGGCCTGCGTCAGCGGCGCGGCAGGTAGATGCGCCAGCCGGGCACCGTGACCACGTCGAGCATGCCCGGTGCGGTGCCGACGCGCTGGTCCAGCCGCGCGGCCAGCGGTGAGCCGGCCGGTGCCACCCACGCGGCGTCCGGGTCGGCCGCCACCTCCCGCCGGTACGCGGGCAGCCTGTCGAACCCAGGGCTCAGGTCGTCGTCGACCACGGCACAGAGCACGTTCTCGCCCGTCGCGTAGGTGAGCCGGTTGCACGTCCAGTAGCCGCCGCGTACGTGCCGGACGTCGAGCGCGCCGAGCGTGTCCACGAGCGACCGGTGCCGGTCGGCCTCGGCGTGCACGTCGGGCGCGGTACGGATCACGTCCACAGTGGCCGCCGCACCGGTGCCGAGCACGCCCGCGAGCACCGCCAGCGCCCCGGCCCCCGCCACCCGGGCCATCCCGCGCCGCCGGGCAGCGGGGCGGGCCGTCCGGCGGGCGGCGAGCGGGCGGGCGGCCCGCCACAGTGGCCAGAGCAGGGCGGGCACGGCGACCGCCAGGCACGACAGGTAGCGGCTGCTCTCGATCGGCGTCCGCCCGGCCGCGTTGCTCACCGCGTACGCGGCGAGGACGCCCGCCGCGCCGCCGAGCAGCGCCAGCCGTACCCCGGCCGACACCCGCTCCGGCGAGGGCGGGCCGCCGGGAGCACGGCGGAGCGTGTGCCACGCGGCGAGCACGGCGAGCACCAGCAGCACCGGGAACGCGACGGCCCACCAGAGCTGCCAGGTGGCGCACCGGCCGGGCGAGCAGAAACCCATCGCCAGCGGCGGCCCGAGGACCAGCCCGCCGTGCAGCCGGTCCACCCAGTCCGCCGGTGCGCCCGTGCCACCTGCCGCCAGCACCGCGGCCACCGGGTCGCGGCCGTGCCGGATGCTGTCGGCGAGCATCGGCGCCGCGCCCAGCAGCAGCGCACCGGCCAGCACCATCCCGGCCCGTCCGGCCAGTTCCCGCCACCGCCACGCCACGAGCAGCGCGCCGAGCGTCAGCACGTACGGCAGGATCAGTGGGTCCACCCAGAGCAGCACCCCGGCGATCAGCCCCCAGGCCGCCCAGCGGGGCAGCCGCGCGCCCGCCCCGGTCACACAGAGGCCGACCGTCAGCAGCGCCAGCGCGGCGCCGGCCGGGTTCAGCTCCGGGTAGCCGCCACCGGCGATGAGCTGGTTCTTCACCACCCGGTCGGAGCCGAGCGCCAGCACGGCGACGACGAGCAGCGCGTACCAGCGGTCACCGCCGAGTCGCCGGGTCAGCCACCAGGACAGCAGCAGGAACAACGCGTACAACGCCAGCGTGGGCAGCCGCAGTACGAGCACCGACGGCCCGGCGAGCGCTACCAGCGGCGCGGCCAGGTACGCCTCCAGCGTGCCCATGTACGCCTGGCCGTAGAACCACACCGGGAAGCCGTCACCATCGGCGATGTGCAGGGCGGCCAGCCCCATCGTCGCCTCGTCGCTGTTCGCGGGCGGCACGTCGGCGAACAGCAGCGCCAGCCGGTAGCCCACAGCGGCGAACCCGACGAGCACCGCGAGCAGCGTCGGAGACGGCAGCCGCCGGGGCGTACGAGGGCGCACGGTCTCGCGTGGCTCCTCGCGTACCCCGGCGGTCATGCCTGTGATCATGACATCCGGCGCGCGGCGGTGGTGGGCGACGCGGTGACCGGCCGGCCTCAGCCGGCGACGGCGACCTGCTCGCGGGCGGCGAGCGCCTGCTGGTAGAGGCGGCCCGCGCGGTACGACGAGCGGACCAGCGGGCCGCTCATCACGCCCGCGAAGCCGATCTCCTCGGCCTCCTCGCGCAGCTCGACGAACTCCTCCGGCTTCACCCAGCGGGTCACCGGGTGGTGCCGGGGGGAGGGGCGCAGGTACTGCGTGATGGTGATCAGCTCGCAGCCCGCCTCGTGCAGGTCGCGCAGCGCCTGGGACACCTCGGCGCGTTCCTCGCCCATGCCCAGGATCAGGTTGCTCTTGGTGACCAGGCCGTCCGCGCGGGCCTGGCGGATCACGTCCAGCGAACGCTCGTAGCGGAACGCCGGCCGGATGCGCTTGAAGATGCGCGGCACCGTCTCCACGTTGTGCGCCAGCACCTCGGGCCGCGAGCCGAAGACCTCGGCGAGCTGCTCGGGCACCGCGTTGAAGTCGGGGATCAGCAGCTCGACACCGCAGCCGGACTGCAGCGCGTGGATCTGCCGGACCGTCTCGGCGTAGAGCCAGGCGCCGCCGTCGGGCAGGTCGTCGCGGGCGACACCGGTGATGGTCGCGTACCGCAGGCCCATCGCCGCCACCGACTCGGCGACGCGCCGGGGCTCGTCGGCGTCGAACTCGGCCGGCTTGCCGGTGTCGATCTGGCAGAAGTCGCAGCGCCGGGTGCACTGGTCACCACCGATGAGGAAGGTGGCCTCCCGGTCCTCCCAGCACTCGTAGATGTTGGGGCAGCCGGCCTCCTGGCACACCGTGTGCAGCCCTTCGCGCGAGACGAGCCCGCGCAGCTGGGTGTACTCCGGGCCCATCTTGGCCTTCACCTTGATCCACGGCGGCTTGCGCTCGATCGGCGTCTCGGCGTTGCGCGCCTCGATCCGCAGCATCCGCCGCCCCTCGGGGGCGACAGTCGCGGTGCGCGCTGGCTGCTCAGTCGTCGGCGCGGATTGCTCGATCGTCACAAAACCGAGCGTACGCCGGTCGGCGCCGGTCGATGAACGGCGGGCGACGGCCGTCACGCCCGAATCGCTGTGACACCGGACACCAAGGGCGAAAAAACCCGGTCACAGCGACGCCTGCGCGGTGCTAGCGTGCCGGGCAGAGCTGTGACGGAGCCGAGTAACGGACCGATCCGTCAGTCGAGAGAGCCGCCGGTTGCTGCGAGGCGGTCTGGCGCCGGTCCGCGAAGACCCTCCCGAGCTGCGGGAAGAACGGCGCGTCGCGCCCAGTAGAGCCCGCCCGGCCGGCCCCGGTGAAAAGGCGACGAACGAGGCTCCCGCCCTGGCGGGGGCGAAGGTGTGGTGGCACCGCGAGGTTCCCGCTCGCCCACACCTCCCTGGGGATCGCGTTGCGATTGGTCAAGGAGGTAGTCGTCGTGCAACGCATCCTGTCCACAGAACTCCCCGCCCAGGTGGGCGCCGTCGTGCGGCTCGCCGGGTGGGTCCACCGCCGCCGGCTGCTCAAGTCGGTGGCCTTCCTGATCCTGCGGGACGCCGCGGGGCTCGCCCAGGTGGTGGTCGCCGCACCCGCCGTGCGCGAGCAGGTCGAGGCGCTCACCGAGGAGACGGTCGTCGAGGTCGTCGGCACGGTGGTCGCGAACCCCGCCGCGCCCGCCGGGGTCGAGGTCGTCGAGCCGACGGTACGTCTGCTCGGGCCGCCCGCCGTCCCGCCCCCGTTCGACCTGTACCGGCCGGTGCTCACCGCCACCCTGCCCACCCAGCTCGACCACGCGCCGGTCGCGCTGCGGCACCCGGTCCGCTCCGCCGCGCTGCGGATCTCGGCGGCGGCCGTGTCCGGCTTCCGGGCCACGCTCGACCGCGAGGGCTTCGTCGAGGTGCACACGCCGAAGGTGGTCGCCTCGTCCACCGAGAGCGGGGCGAACGTGTTCGCGCTGGACTGGTTCGGGCGGCCCGCCTATCTGGCCCAGTCGCCGCAGTTCTACAAGCAGCTCATGGTCGGCGTCTTCGAGCGGGTCTACGAGGTGGGGCCGGTGTTCCGCGCCGAGCCGCACGACACGGTCCGCCACCTGGCCCAGTACACGTCGCTCGACGTCGAGCTGGGGTTCGTGGCCGACCACCGGGACGTGATGGCGGTGCTGCGGGACACCCTGGCCGGGATGCTCGACGCCGTGGCCGACCGGGCCGGCGGTGCGCTGGCCACGCTGGGCGTGACGGTGCCGGCGGCACCGGCCGAGATCCCGGCGGTGCACTTCACCGACGCGCTGAAGATCGCCGGAGCGCCGGCCGACGAACCCGACCTGGCGCCGGCGCACGAGCGGGCGCTGGGGGAGTGGGCGCTGCGCGAGCACGGCAGCGACTTCCTCTTCGTCACCGGCTATCCGATGGCGAAACGCCCCTTCTACACCCACCCGGACCCGGCCCGGCCCGCGTACTCAAACGGTTTCGACCTGTTGTTCCGGGGCGTCGAGCTGGTCACCGGCGGGCAGCGGCTGCACCGGCACGCCGACTACCTGGCCGCGCTCGCGGCGCGGGGCGAACCGGTGGAGCCGTACGCCGGGTACGTGGACGCGTTCCGGCACGGCATGCCGCCGCACGGCGGCTTCGCGATCGGGCTGGAGCGGTTCGTCGCCCGGCTCACCGGCGCGGCGAACGTCCGGGAGGTGACCGCCTTTCCGCGCGACCTGCACCGCCTCACGCCCTGACGACGGGCCGGTGCGGCCTGCTCCCTGCCGGCCGGGGGGCTTGCTCGTCGGCGTTTCGCCGGCGCCCTGGTTGGCGGAGGGCGGCTCAGTGGCGACTGAGAGTGAGGAAGGGGCACGTCGTCGATTGTCACGTTCGGTGATGGCGTGTCCGGGGTCGCCGGGAGGCCCTGGTGGCTGACGGATCGCGCTGAACAGGGGTTATGACGAACGGCGGTCGAGCGGGAGGGATGGGTTTCTGCGCCCTTTGCTCTGCAGCCGCGGGCGCAATGATCGACCATGAGTTACCGCTGCGTATCCGGCTGCAGAGCAAAGTCGCCAGGAGGACGTATGCCTCGGGTGCCGGAACGTCGCTCACGGTGACGACCGTCAGATCGGATCCGGAGGGCGGCGAGCCGGACCGGCCAGCCACCGCGCGTCGAGCGGACGCGCGGTGGCCGAGGGCGGGGGAGAGAGGGCGGTCAGGCCGGGCCGAGCAGGTCCCAGGGGTTGCCGGCGATGTCCCGGAAGACGGCGACGCGGCCGTACGGCTCGGTGCGGGGTGGCCGGACGAACTCGACGCCCGCGTCGAGCATCCGGCGATACACCGCCTCGAAGTCGTCGACCCGGAGGAAGAAGCCCACCCGGCCGTGGGTCTGGTCGCCGACCGCACCGGACTGGTGCTCGCCGTCGGCGCGGGCCAGCAGCAGGCCGGTGCCGCCGCCGGGCGGGCGTACCACCACCCAGCGTTTGGGCCGGCCGTCGTTCGTCAGAGAGGGCGTGTCCTCGGTCAGTTCGAAGCCGAGCACCTCGGTGAAGAAGGAGATCGCCGGGTCGTACTCGGTCACGACGAGCGTGACCAGGTCGAGCCGCACGGGGGCTCAGACCCGGGTCAGCGTCGGCAGGTGCCGTTCGACCACCGGCAGCACGTCGGCGACGGTGATCGGCCGGCCCAGCTCGGCGGTCAGCGAGGTGACCCCGGCGTCGCGGATGCCGCAGGGCACGATCCGGTCGAAGAAGCCCAGGTCGCAGTCGCAGTTGATGGAGAAGCCGTGCAGCGTGACGCCGCGGGCCACCCGGATGCCGATCGCGGCCACCTTGCGGGCCGGGCCCCTGTCGTCCTCCGGCACCCACACGCCGCTGCGGCCCTCGACCCGGCCGGCGGCCAGCCCGAACTCGGCGCAGACGTCGATCAGCAACTGCTCGGTGCGGCGGACGTAGGCGACCACGTCGACCGGGTCGGGCAGCCGGACGATCGGGTAGCCGACGAGTTGCCCCGGGCCGTGCCAGGTGATCTTCCCGCCGCGGTCCACGTCCACCACCGGGGTGCCGTCCATCGGCCGGTCCCACGGCTCGGTGCGCTTGCCGGCGGTGTAGACGCTGGGGTGCTCCAGCAGCAGCACGGTGTCGCCCCGCTCGCCGGCCACCACCGCCTCGTGCAGCCGGCGCTGTTCGTCCCAGGCGGCCTGGTAGTCGAGCAGGCCGGCGTGGACGGCGGTCAACCCGGAAGTCGTCACGCTCACCCGTCCAGCCTAGTCCCGCCGTCCGGGAACCGGACCCGTGAGCCTCGTCGCGTCAGTCCGGCACCCGCCACAGCCAGACGTCCTCCACCCGCTCGGGCGGGCCCAGCAGCGCGGTGGCGGTGCGCCGCAGCGCCTCCTCGTCGACGTCGAACTTGGCGCCGTGCACCCGGTCCGGCAGCACCACCGCCTGGACGCCCCAGTAGCGCAGGTCCGCCCGGGACTCGCGGATGCTGCCGTCGGTGATGATCGGCACCAGCCCGGTCCGGCCGGCCTGGTCCATCAGCGAGTCGAAGGTGCGCGGCACCGGACCGATCCGGCCCCGGCCCTCCGGCCCGCCCGGCCCCAGGAAGAACCCGGACGGGATCCGGAACTCACCCTGCCGGTGGGCGAGCGCGTACGCCTGCCAGCGCTGCCCGTCCGGGTAGACGTCGACGGTCAGCGGCAGCGGGGTGAGCACCCCGTCGGGCGGGACGTAGCGCTGCCAGGCACCGGTGGTGATGAACGCCGGGACCGGTTCCCGGACGCTTGTCAGCAGCGGCGTGGGCACCAGCGGCAGCAGCGCCGCGACGAAGCCGAGCGCCCAGGCGAACCCGCTCACCCGGTGCCGGGGCGGGCGGGCGCGCAGCGAGTCGATCGCGTACGCCAGCAGCAGGCCGATGACCGGCGCGACCACCAGCGCCAGCCGGGACGGCAGGGCCGCGTTTATCACCGGCAGGTTGTCCAGCACCCCGAACGGCAGCGTCTGGTCGAAGCGGCGGCCGTTCCACTTGACCGACGGGCCCCAGGACAGCACCGCGAAGACCACCGCGGTCACGCCGAGCGCCGCGAGCGTGGCCCGGAACGCGCGGTCCGCGCGCCGCCACAGCAGCGCGAAGCAGGCCACGGCGAGCAGGAGCAGCGGTACGCCGAAGAACGAGTTCTCCTCGGTCGGGTTGGGTGCCAGCGAGGTGCCCCACCCGGCCCAGCCGGCGAGCGAGCGGCGCGGGAACGACCCGTACGCGGCGATGTCCTCGGAGTGGATCAGCGGGTCGAACCCGGTGCCGTGGAACCGCTGCGGCCCGAGGAAGTGCAACCAGAGCGGGTACGCCAGCAGCGCCCCGGCGACGAGTGCTGTCACGCCCAGCCCGGCCGCCATCCGGGGCAGCGCGGCGCGCGCCTCGGACCGGCGGGCCGGGTGCAGCGCCCAGACGGCGAGGAACACGCCGAGCGCCAGCGCGGTGAAGAACAGCCCTTCTGCGGCGATCGAGAACGCGACAGCCACCAGCAGGCCCAGCACGATGCCGCCGGTGACCGCCCGGCCGGGCCGGCGCAGCCGGAACACGCCCCAGATCAGCAGCGGCACCAGCCATCCGGCGGTCCAGTTCAGGTGCGCGTTCGCGTGCGACACCATCGCCGGGCAGAAGGCGATGAACAGCGCGCCCACCGCGGCGGCCAGCCGGCTGCGCACCAGGTGGCGGCTGAGCAGCCAGTACCAGGCCACCGCCGTCGCGGCCAGGTTGAGCGTCAGGATCACCAGGAACGTCGCGGGCGGCCCGATCAGGTAGGTCAGCGGCGCGAAGACCGCCGCGTACACGGTGATCGAGGTGTTCACCGCGAGGTTCACCCCGTCCGGGACGTTGATCAACGTGGTGTACAGCGGGTTCTGCCCGTGGGTGAGCGCGTGCCCGCCGAACGCCAGCAGCCACTCGAACAATGCCTGGTCGCTGGAGTTGACGGTGATGGCGCGGCTGTTCGGATCCCGCCACATGCCACTTGTCACCCAGAGGGCGAGGGCCAGCGCGGCGAGCGTGACCAGCAGGTCGGCACGCCGGTCGCGGACGCGTGTCGGCGCCGGGCCGGTGGCCGGGGACGGGGAGGAGGGCACGCAGCGGACGTTACCAACCGGACCTGGGCAGACCGCCCGGACGCGGAACTCGCCCGCACACTTCGGCGGTCGTGAATGTGTGAGCGGCGGCCATTCCGGTGTGACGAAACGCAGCCGTAACGTCTCGGCAACCCGGAGGTGACTCAGTTCACATTCCACGATCGGGAGGTCCCGTGCCCCGCTCCTCATCCCTCATCGCCCGCGTCGCCGGGGCGGCGGCCGGGGTCGTGCTGGCCGCGGCCACCGCGCTGGTCGCCGCCCTCCCCGCCCAGGCCGCCACGCTCACCCAGGTCACCGGCTTCGGCTCCAACCCCGGAAACCTGGCCATGTACGCGTACCGCCCGGACGGACTGCCGGCCGGCGCGCCCGCCGTGGTGCTGCTGCACGGCTGCGTGCAGAACGCCTCCACCTACGTCGCCAACTCCGGCTGGCAGAAGTACGCCGACCAGTGGAAGTTCACGCTCATCGCGCCGCAGCAGCCCAGCGGCAACAACGCCAACTCCTGCTTCAACTGGTTCGAGACCGGCGACACCGCGCGCGGCCAGGGCGAGGCGCTGTCGATCAAGCAGATGGTCGACTACGCGAAGACCACGTACGGCACCGACGGCACCCGGGTCTACGTCAGCGGCCTCTCCGCCGGCGGCGCGATGAGCGCGGCCATGCTCGCCGCCTACCCGGACGTCTTCGCCGCCGGCTCGATCATCGCCGGCGTCCCGTACCGCTGCGCCACCAGCACCGTCACCGCGTTCAGCTGCATGAACCCGGGCGTGGACAAGACCCCGGCGCAGTGGGGCGACCTGGTCCGCGGCGCGTACGCCGGATACACCGGCAAGCGCCCCCGCGTGGTGATCTGGCACGGCACCAGCGACACCACGGTGGCCACCGCGAACGCCACCGAGTCGCGGGACCAGTGGACGAACGTGCTGGGCCTGTCGACCACCCCGACCAGCACGTCCACCCTGCCGGCCGGCACCAGCCTGGAGGTGTACGGCAGCGACCAGGTCCGCCTCTACCGGGTCTCCGGGATGGGCCACGGCACCCCCGTCGACCCGGGTACGGGCGCGGACCAGTGCGGCACCGCCGGGGCGTACTTCCTGGACACCATCTGCTCGACGTACCGGGACGCGGTCTTCTTCGGGCTCGGCGGCGGTGGCGCCTCGCCGAGCCCGGCCCCGACGGCGACCGCGTCGCCCAGGCCGACCGCCTCGCCCACGCCGACCGCGTCACCCACGCCCACTGCCGCGCCGGTCTGCGTCACCGCCAGCAACTACGCGCACGTGGTGGCCGGGCGGGCGTACCAGTCCGGCGGGTACGCCTACGCGCTCGGCAGCGGGCAGCGGATGGGCCTCTACAACACCTTCTACACGAGCACGCTCAAGCAGACCGGGCCCGCGTACTGGGTGATCGGCTGCTGAACCGCCGCGCCGCCCTCGCCGCTCAGCCGGTGAGGGCGGCGCGCAGCGCGCCCGGCAGGTCCGGATGCGTCCACCGGAAACTGGCCCGGTCCAGCACCCCCGGCAGCACCCGCGTGCTGGTCAGCGCCTCCTGCGCGAAGCCGCCGAGCGCGACCTTCAGCGCCAGTGCCGGGATCGGCATGATCGCCGGGCGGTGTAGTTGAGCGGCCAGTTCCCTGGTGAACTCGGCGTTGGTGACCGGCGCCGGGCCGACCGTGTTGACCGGGCCGGCCAGGTCGTCGCGGTGCAGCAGGAACTTCGCGGCGTCGAGCCAGTCCCGCATCGAGATCCACGGGACCCACTGCCGACCGTTGCCCAGCTTGCCGCCGACGCCGAGGCGGAACGGCAGCAACTGCGGCTTGAGCAGGCCACCGTCGCGGTGCAGCGGCAGTCCGGTACGCAGGCGCACCACCCGTACCCCGGCATCCTCGGCCGGGCGGGTCGCCGCCTCCCAGACCCGGCAGACGTCGGCGAGGAAGCCCTCACCGGCCGGCGCCTCCTCGGTGACCGTCCGGTCGCCGGTGTCGCCGTACCAGCCGACGGCGGAGGAGTTCAGCAGCACCGCGGGCCGGTCGGCGGCGGGCAGGCCGGCGATCGTGATGGCGAGCGTGGTGGTGCTGTCCACCCGGCTGGTCCGGATCAGCCTCCGGTACTCGTCGTTCCACCGCTTGTCGCCCACCCCGGCACCGGCCAAGTTCACCACCGCGTCGGCCTCGGCGACGCACTGCGGGTCCAGTTGCGCGGCGGACGGGTTCCACTGCCGCTCGGCGGGTGTGCGTGGTGGGCGGCGGACCAGGCGGGTGACCTGGTGGCCGTCCGCGGCGAGGCAGTCGACAAGTCGGGTGCCGAGGAAGCCGGACACGCCGGCCATGAGGATCCGCATGCTTCCATCTTCGAGTACGGAGCGCGATTCGGATGCGTGGAGCGAAATCACTCACTCGTCACACCCGCGTGCGCAGTAGTTGTTCGGGCGGGTCAGGCGTCGGCCGGGGCGGTGCGCAGGTCGGCGAGCAGACGTTCCACCTCGGCGAAGGCCGCCTCCGGCAACGGCCCGTACGCCAGCGCGCCGATGTTCTCCTCGGCCTGCGCCACGGTCCGGCAGCCGGGGATCGGCAGCGTGTGCGGGCTGCGCGCGAGCAGCCAGCCCAGCGCGCCCTGGGCGAGGCTCCGGCCGTCGGAGGTCAGCGCCTCGCGGACCCGGGCCACCCGCTGCGCCCACTCGGCGCGCGGTACGCCGCCGGTGAACCAGTCCAGCCACTCCGGTGCCACGCCGCGCACGTCGTCGCCGCCCCGGGCGGCCGGCGCGTCCTGGTACTTCGCGGTGAGCAGGCCCATCGCCAGTGGCCCCCGGTTCAGGGCGGCCAGGTCGAACTCCGCGCACACCGCGAGCATCGCGGCGTTGTCCCGCAGCACCGACTGGTCGTGCTGGATCGCCGCGCAGTGCGGTCCGGCCTCGGCGAAAGCGCGCGCCGAGGCGGGGTCGTCGGTGCTCCAGCCGTACGCCCGGATCTTGCCCTCGGCGACCAGATCCTCCAGTGTGCCGACAAGGTCGATCGCCCGCGGCACCGGCAGGCCGCCCAGGTGGAGCTGGTAGAGGTCGACGTGGTCGGTGCCGAGCCGGCGCAGCGAACCCTCCAGGCTGCGCCGCGCGTACTCGGCGCTGGCGTCCTCGCCGAGCGCCTGGCGGGTCTCCTCGTCGGTGGGGTAGCCGAACTTGGTGGCGATGACCGCCCGGTCCCGGCGGCCGGCGAGCGCGCGCCCCAACACCCGTTCGCTGTGCCCCGCGCCGTAGTTGCTGGACGTGTCGAACAGCGTCGCGCCCAGGTCGAGGGCCCGGTGCACGGTACGCACCGACTCGTCGTCGTCCACCTCACCCCAGCCGAGCGGTTGGCTGCCGTCCCAGAGCGGGCCGCCGATCGCCCAGCAGCCCATGCCGATCGCGCTGACCTCGATGCCGCTGCGGCCCAGCCGTCGTGTCGTCGTCATGCGCCACAGTGTTCACGTTCGAGTGGGCTCGAAGTCCAGCTCTTTTCCCGCCAGCCGGGGCAGGATCGGGGCGAGCGCGTCGACGGCTCCGGCGCGTACCACGAAACGGGTGACGCCCCAGCGGCGCCGGTGCCCGGCCACCGCCGAGACGATCTCGTCGGGCGTGCCGGCTAGCACGAACGGGGTGGCCAGCACCTCCGCCGGGGTGAGCCCGGTCTCGGCGGCCGTGCCGGCGGCGGCCGCCTCGGCGTCGTCGGTCACGGCGACGTGCTGGACCAGCGCCTCCAGGACCGGCGGCGTCTCCCGGCCAGCCGCACCGGCCGCCACCTGCGCGAGCTGCGCCTCGATCTGGTCGGCCCGCCAACGGACGGTGTGCTGGTGGCCGTCGGGCAGCGTCCGGCCCAGGCCGGCCAGGCCGACCACGTCGGCGTGCCTGCCGGCCCAGCGCAGCAACGTCGAGTTGGAGGCGCCGACGGTCAGCGGGATCCGGTCCCGCACCGGCCGTGGCCGGTCGAGACGTGCCGCGTACGCGGTCAACTCCTCGGTGTCCACGGTGACCTCGTCGCCGGCCAGCAGCGCCCGTACCGCCTCGGTCACCTCGACGCAGCGGCGGACCCGGCCGGCGACGTCCGGGCGCTCGCGCCCGACGGCCCGCCACTCGGCCGGCGTGTGGCCCGCGCCGACGCCGAGCCGGGCCCGCCCGCCGGAGACCACGTCCAGGGTGGCCACGTCGGCGGCGAGCAGGATCGGCTCCCGGACGCCGGCGTTGGAGACGTACGAGCCCAGGCCCAGCGTGCTGGTCACCGCCGCGGCGGCGGCCAGCGCGACGAACGGCGACGCGCAGGAGCCGGGGTGGTCGGCCGCGAACAGCGCGTCGAAGCCGGCCGCCTCGACGGTACGGGCCAGCTCGGTCCAGCTCGCCGCGTCTGTGGGTTGGGCCTGTACGGAAAAGGTCGCCATCGCCCCAGCATCGGCGCGCGCCGGGCCGCGGGCCAGCCCGCGCGCGCCGATTCTGCCGACGGCCGAACCGTAAGGAAGGGCCCCTTCTTAACGCCTGAGGAGGTGAAAGGGCCCCTTCTTAACAGCCGGGCACCGGGGTTCACTCGCCCTCGTCGGGCCGGTCGTGCCAGCGGGCCCGCCAGGCCGCCTCGTGCGCCTCGTGGCTGGCGCGTTCCTCGAACACCAGCTTCCGCAGCGCGTGCCGGCCCTCGGCGAAGACGATCACCTCGACGGCCACCATGCCCACCGTGACGGCCGTCAGCAGGCCCAGCGCCGCCAGCCCCGGCACCCGCTCCGCGACCGGGATGGTCACGCCGAGCAGCAGCGCCGTGCCGACCCGGGTCCAGCTCAGCGTGTGCAGGGTACGCAGCTGGAACAGCATGTTGCCGCATAGGTAGCAGATGACGCCGCCGAACAGCAGCGGCACGCCGGGACCGTGTGCCGGCTCGCTCGGCGGCACGTTCGGGTCGGCGATGTCGTGCACGATCGTCTCGGCGCCGAGCGCGAACAGGATGATGCCCGCGATCATGGGCAGGAACAGGTACGCGTACGCGTCCCGGGCCATCGCCACCCGGGGGCCGTCCTGCGCGGCGTGCAACGCGATCCGGGCGGCCGGCCCGACCATGTCGTAGTGCGCCCACCAGAGCGCGGCGGTGAAGAAGATGCCGAGCACCGACGCCGTCACGGCCGGCCAGGTGGGCGGCTGCCCGAGCAGGTTGCTGCCCACGCCGACCGAGATGACCGACTCGCCCAGCGCGATGATCAGGATGAGGTCGTACCGCTCGGTCCAGTGTTCGGCCGACGCGACGCCCCAGCCCCAGGTGCCGGCGAGTATGCCGGTGCCGTACTGGAGCAGGATGGCGGCGCCCCACAGCACGTCCCGGAGCACGGCCGCCGAGAACAGGTCGTCGATCCTCGGCGGCAGCAGTGCGGCGACCAGCAGCAGCGCGGTGCTGCCGACCACCTCGGGGGCGAACCGGATCAGCTGCCGGCGCTCGTTCGGGCTGTCCCGGACGGCGTGCCGGTAGAGCAGCAGGTGCACCAGCCGCAGGACGGTGTAGCTGAGCGCCGCGACCATCGGCCCGGCCGCGTTGCCGCGCGGGTCGCGGAACGCGTTCGGCAGCGACAGCGCGAACGTGAACAGCGCGGCCATGCCGACCGTCATGAGTACCGGGACGAAGCCCTCGCCGAGGCGTACCCGGGTGGCGACCACGCTGTGCACCACCCACGACCACCAGAGCACGGCGAGGACCAGCAGCGCGTGCAGCAGCGCCCCGCCGGTCACCTGGAGCGCGGTGGCCCGGGTGATGATGAAGAACGAGAAGACGAAGACCAGGTCGAAGAAGATCTCGAACCGGTCGACCCGGGCGCCCGGGGCCACCGGCACGGCCGGCCCCAGGCGTCCCCGCCACCCGTACGAGCCCACCGGCCGAGTCTGTCAGCGCGCGTCCGGGCCGCGGGGCGATTCCGGTCAGCCCGGCCGGCGGCGTAACCCGTCCCGGCACGAGAAGGGGCGCGCGGCGTGTCGCCGCGCGCCCCTCGATCCGTCTCGGATCTACAGACCCAGCTCGGCCTCGAAGTTGCCGCCCTCCAGCCGCTCCTTCACCGCGGTGAGGAAGCGGGCCGCGTCGGCGCCGTCGATCAGCCGGTGGTCGTACGACAGAGCCAGGTAGACCATCGACCGGATCGCCACGACCTCGCCCAGCTCCGCGTCGTTCACCACGACCGGGCGCTTCACCACGGCACCCGTGCCGAGCATCGCCGACTGCGGCGACGGCACGATCGGGGTGTCGAACAGCGCGCCCCGGCTGCCGGTGTTTGTGAGCGTGAACGTCGCCCCGGCCATCTCGTCCGGGGTGATCTTGTTGGCCCGGGTGCGCTCGGCCAGGTCGGCGATCCGCTTGGCCAGGCCACCCATGTTCAGGTCACCGGCGTTGTGGATGACCGGCGTGAGCAGCCCGCGCTCGGTGTCCACCGCGATGCCCAGGTGCTCGGCGCCCGGGTAGGTGATCGTCCCGCCGTCCAGGTCCATGCTGGCCTGGATGATCGGGTACGTCTGGAGCGCCTCGATCGCGGCCACCGCGAAGAACGGCAGGAAGGACAGCTTCACGCCGTGCTTGGCCTGGAACGAGTCCTTGGCCCGCGCCCGCAGCTTGGCGACCTTGGTGACGTCGACCTCGACGACGGTGGTCAGCTGCGCCGTCTCGTGCAGGGACTGCTGGAGACGCTTGGCGATGATCGAACGGATCCGCGGCAGCTTCTCCGTGGTGCCCCGCTTGACGCTCGGCTCCGGCTTGGCAGCCGGCTGGGCCGGGGCCGGTGCGGACGGGGCAGCGGCGGCGGCCGGCGCGGGCTTGGCGGCCTTCGCCTTCTCGGCCGCCTCCAGCACGTCCTGCTTGCGGATGCGGCCACCCACGCCGGTGCCCTTGAGCGAGCCCAGGTCCACGCCGTGCTCGGCGGCGAGCTTGCGCACCAGCGGCGTCACGTACCCGGCGGCGTCCTCGCCGTGCTCGGCCGGAACGCTCCGGCGCTGCGCGGCGGCCGGCGCTGCCGGCTGCGCGGCCTCCTCGGCCTTGACCGGCTGGGCGGACTGCTCCGCCTCGGCGGCCGGCTCGTTGTAGGACGCGCCAGGGGTGGGCTCCTCGACCTTCGGCTCCGGCTTCGGCTCGGCCTTGGGCGCGGGCTTCGCCTCGGCCTTCGGCTCCGGCTTGGGCTCGGGCTTCGGCTCCGCCTTCGCGGGCGCGGCGCCGGCCACCCCGACGATCGCCAGCACGGCGCCGACGTCGGCGGTCTCGTCCTCGGCGACCTTGATCTCCTGCAGGGTGCCGGCGACCGGCGACGGGATCTCGGTGTCGACCTTGTCGGTGGAGACCTCCAGCAGCGGCTCGTCCACCTCGACGGTCTCGCCGACCTGCTTGAGCCAGCGGGTGACAGTTCCCTCGGTGACGCTCTCGCCCAGGGCCGGCATGGTTACCGGCGTGCCCTCGCCCGACGGCGCGGCGGCCTCGGCCGGCTCCTCGACGGCCGGCTGCTCGGCCTCGGCGCCTGGCTCGGCGGCGGCCTCGTCGGCCTCCTCGGCCTGCTCCGGCTCGGGGCCGGTGCCCTCGGCGGCGGCCGTCGGCTCGGTGGCCGGCTCGGCCTCCTGGGTGGGCGCCGCGCCGGCGTCCTCGCCCTCGCCGGCGATGACCGCCAGCTCGCTGCCGACCTCGGCGGTCTCGTCCTCGCCGACCACGATCCGGCTCAGCACGCCCGCCGCGGGGGACGGGATCTCGGTGTCGACCTTGTCGGTCGACACCTCGAGCAGGGGCTCGTCGACCTCGACGGTGTCACCCTCCTGCTTGAGCCAGCGCGTGACGGTGCCCTCGGTGACGCTCTCGCCGAGCCGGGGCATGGTGACCGATACCGGCATGTTCTCCAGACTCCTTCATTCCCCTGGTGGGATCATCGCCCGTCGCCGGACGCCGCGGTTGTCGTGTCAGGCGTGCGCGTGCAGCGGCTTGCCGGCCAGGGCCAGGTGCGCCTCGCCCAGAGCCTCGTTCTGCGTCGGGTGGGCGTGCACGAGCTGCGCCACCTCGGCCGGGTACGCCTCCCAGTTGTAGATGAGCTGCGCCTCGCCGATCAGCTCACCGACCCGGGCGCCGACCATGTGCACGCCGACCACCGGGCCGTCGTCCACCCGGACCAGCTTCACGTGGCCGGCGGTCTTGAGGATCTGGCTCTTGCCGTTGCCGCCCAGGTTGTAGTTGTAGGTCTTGACCTTGTCGGCGCCGTACTGCTCCTTGGCCTTCGCCTCGGTCAGGCCGACCGACGCCAGCTCCGGGTCGCAGTAGGTGACGCGCGGGATGCCGGCCTCGTCGATGACGGCCGGGTTCTTCCCGGCGATCTCTTCGGCGACGAAGATGCCCTGCTGGAAGCCGCGGTGCGCGAGCTGCAGGCCGGGCACGATGTCGCCGACCGCGTAGACGTTCGGCACGCTGGTGCGCAGCCGCTCGTCGGTCAGCACGTAGCCGCGGTCCGTCTTGACGCCCTGCTCCTCGTAGCCGAGGCCGGCGGTGTTCGGGCCGCGGCCCACGGCGACCAGCAGCAGCTCGGCCTCGACCGTGTCGCCGCCGGAGATGGTCAGCTTCACGCCCTTGTCGGTCTTCTCGACCTTCTCGAACGGCTTGCCGACCTTGAAGTTGATCTTCCGCTTGCGGAACGCCCGCTCCAGCGCCTTCGACGACTCCTCGTCCTCGGCGGCGACCAGGCGGGGCAGCGCCTCGACGATGGTCACGTCCACGCCGAAGGACTTCCAGACGCTGGCGAACTCGACGCCGATCACGCCGCCGCCGAGCACGATCGCCGAAGACGGGATGCGGTCCATGGTGAGCGCGTGGTCGCTGGTGATGATCCGCTCACCGTCGACCTCCAGGCCGGGCAGCGTCTTCGCGTACGAGCCGGAGGCCAGCACGACGTTGCGGCCGGTGTAGCGCTTGCCGTCGACCTCGACCACGTTCTTGCCGACCAGCTTGCCCTCGCCGGCCACGAAGGTGATCTTCTTGCTGCTGCCCACCAGGCCCTGCAGGCCCTTGTACAGGCGGGAGATCACGCCGTCCTTGTACGAGTTGACCGCCTTGATGTCGATGCCCACCAGCTCGGCCTTCACGCCGAACTGCTCGGACTCGCGGGTCTGGTCGGCGATCTCGGCGGCGTGCAGCAGCGCCTTGGTCGGGATGCACCCGTTGTGCAGGCAGGTCCCGCCGAGCTTGCCCTTCTCGATGAGGGCGACGGAGAGGTCCAGCTGGGCGGCACGCAGCGCCGCCGCGTAGCCGCCGCTACCACCTCCGAGGATGACGATGTCGAAGGTCGTGTCGTTCGGCTCGCTCACATCCAACTCCCAGGTCGCGTCACTGCATCGGGGGTTACGGCGGAGTAACAGGCACACCCCACCTCGGTCATCTTGTCACCACCACGGACCGGGCGCGTACCGAGGTGCCCAACGACACGTCGGTGACACGTACCCTTGGCACCGTCTTCGATCACGCGTGGGGGAGGAGTGGATTCGGTGGGGCTGTTCCGACGACGCAAGCGGGCGGCCCCGGCGAGCCGCGATCGCGCTGCCGACCGCGCCGATCTGGATCATTTGGAGAATTTCGTCCGGACCCGCAAGGGTGTCGAGGCGTACATCGAGCCCCGGACGACTGTCACCGAGACCACGATCATGCTGATCGCCGACGACGGCGAGTGGACCCGGCGCCGCGTCGGCGGGCCGGACGAGGCCCGCCGGTGGGCGCACCGGATCGCCATCCCGATCTACGACGTGCGGCTGATGGGCTACCCGCAGCGCATGCGCGACTACAACGAGCGCCGCAAGCGCCGCCCCGAGCTGTTCTGACGCGGGTGTTAAAAAGGGCCCCTTCTACGACGCGAGGCGTTAAGAAGGGGCCCTTCCTTACACGTCAGCCGTTGGTGGCGACGTCCTCGACCAGGTGCACGAGCGTACGCACCGGCACGCCGGTGCCGCCCTTGGTCCAGTAGCCGGTCGCCTCGCCCGAGTGGTAGCCCGGACCGGCGATGTCGATGTGCGCCCACGCCACGTCGTCGGTGACGAACTCGCGCAGGAACACGCCGCCCTGGAGCATGTGCCCGGCCCGGTCCATCCCGGCGTTCACCTGCGAGATGTCCGCGACGTCGGACTCCATGCCCTTGCGCACGTCGTCCGGCAGCGGCATCGGCCAGGCCGGCTCGCCGGTCGCGTCACCGGCCAACCGCACCCGCTCGCACAGCTCCGGGGTGCCCATCACGCCGGCGATCCGCTTGCCCAGCGCGATCACCTGCCCGCCGGTCAGCGTCGAGGTCTCGAACAGGTAGTCCGCGCCGTCCGCGCAGGCCCGCGCCATCGCGTCGGCAAGCACCATGCGGCCCTCGGCGTCGGTGTTGAGCACCTCCACCTTCTTGCCGTTGAACATGCTGATCACGTCGCCCGGCCGGTAGCTGGTGCCCGACGGCATGTTCTCCGCCATCGGCAGGTAGCCGGTGACCGTGACCGACGGCTTCAGCGCCGCGACCGCCAGCATGGCCGCGCCCACCGCCGCCGCGCCGGCCATGTCCGACTTCATCTCCCACATGCCCTGCGCCGGCTTGATCGAGATGCCGCCGGTGTCGAACGTGATGCCCTTGCCGACCAGCGCGACCCGCTTGCCGTTGCCGCCGCCCTCGGGGGTGTAGGTGAGCTTCACCAGCCGCGGCGGGGCCTCGGAGCCCTGCCCGACGGCCAGGATGCCGCCGTAGCCGCCGGCGGCCAGCGCCGCCTCGTCCAGCACCTCGACCTCCAGCCCCGCCTCGCGGGCGGCGGCGGAGACGACGTCGGCGAACGCCGGGGGACGCAGCTCGTTCGGCGCGGTGTTCACCCAGTCCCGGCTGGTCCGCACCGCGCCGGCCACCGCCTGCGCCCGCGCGACCTCGGCCTGCGCGGTCGCGTCGGCCGCGTCCGGCACCGCCACCAGCACCTCGGCCACCGGCTCCCGCCGGGCCGGCTGCGGCTTGGTCTTGTAGCCGGCGAACCGGTAGCCGCCCAGCAGCGCGCCCTCGGCGACCGCGCGCAGCGCGGCCGGGGCGTCGGCGTCGTCGGGCAGCGGCAGGGCCAGGGCGACGCGCGAGGCGCCGGCCAGCGCCCGCACCGCCGCGCCGGCGGCCCGGCGCAGCGACTCCGGCGCCGGAGCGGCGCCCGACGGCTCGGGGCCGAGGCCGACCGCCACGACCAGCGGCGCGGTCACCGTGCCCAGCGTGGCCAGCTTGATCACCTCGCCCGGGCCACCGGTCGCGCCCAGCAGGGCCAGCGTCTCGGTCAGCTTTCCGTCGAACGCGGCGGCGATGCTCTCCCCGCCGGTGGCCAGCAGCAGGGCGCGGGCGGGTGCGCCGCTGCCCGGCTCCGTGGTCTGGCTGTGCACGCCGATCACGATCGCGTCGACGGCGAGTTCGGCGGGGTCGGTGTCGACCAGGCTGAGGGTGGTGCGGGGCGATGTCACGAAAGCTACTCCGGGCGGGCCGGGCCGGCCGCGTCGTCGCGTACCGGCGATGAAGGTGTCTCCGGCGGCAACCTACCCGCCGGGAGGCGTGGCTGTCCCGCCGATGCGTGCCGACGGGATCCCGCCGATGCTATCCACAGCGGCCCCGGCCGGTAAGTTGCCACCCATGACCGAGGTGACCTCCGACGCCGCCGAGACCCGGCTGCGCCGCTCCCCGCTGCACGAGCGGCACACCGCGCTCGGCGCGAAGTTCGCCCCCTTCGGGGGCTGGCAGATGCCGCTCGAGTACGCCGGTGGCGGCGTGCTCAAGGAACACACGGCCGTCCGCGAGGGCGTCGGCGTGTTCGACGTCTCCCACCTGGGCAAGATCCGGGTCACCGGGCCGGGCGCCGCGGACTTCGTCAACGCCTGCCTCAGCAACGACCTCGGCCGGATCGGCCCCGGCCAGGCGCAGTACACGCTCTGCTGCGACGACGCGACCGGCGGCGTGGTGGACGACATCATCGCCTACCTGCACGCCGACGACCACGTCTTCCTGATCCCCAACGCCGCGAACACCGCCGAGGTCGCCCGCCGGTTGCGCGCCGCCGCGCCCGAGGGCGTCACCGTCACCGACGAGCACGAGGCGTACGCGGTGCTCGCCGTCCAGGGGCCGCGCTCCGCCGACCTGCTGGGCGCGCTCGGGCTGCCCACCGGGCACGACTACATGAGCTTCTCCACCGCCACGCTGGACGGTGTGGAGCTGACCGTCTGCCGCACCGGCTACACCGGCGAGCTGGGCTTCGAGCTGGTCGTGGCGTCCGAGCACGCGGTCGCCGTCTGGGACGCGCTCTTCGCGGCGGCAGGCGACGTACGCGCCTGCGGCCTGGCCGCCCGGGACACGCTGCGCACCGAGATGGGCTACCCGCTGCACGGACAGGACCTCTCCCCGGAGATCACCCCGGTGCAGGGCCGTTCCGGCTGGGCGGTGGGCTGG
This sequence comes from Micromonospora sp. NPDC049151, assembly GCF_040648395.1. NCBI lineage: Bacteria > Bacillati > Actinomycetota > Actinomycetes > Micromonosporales > Micromonosporaceae > Micromonospora > Micromonospora sp. NPDC049151. The sequence goes on along the minus strand of NZ_JBEZDP010000006.1, from coordinate 242,886 downwards.
GACAAGCCGGCGTTCTGGGGCCGCGACGCGCTGCGCGCCGAGAAGGCCGCCGGCCCGGCCCGTACGCTGCGCGGCCTCGCCGCCGTCGACCGGGCCATCCCGCGACCCGGCATGGCCGTGTACGCGGGCGACCGGCGGGTCGGCACCGTCACCAGCGGCACGTTCAGCCCGACGCTCAAGCACGGCATCGCGCTGGCGCTGGTCGACACCGACCCGAAGCTGCCCGACGGGGACGATCTGGAGGTGGACATCCGGGGCCGCCGGGCCCGGATGCGCCTGACCAGGCCGCCGTTCGTCGAGCCGTCGGTGCGCTGAGCAGCGCGGGTCAGCCCTCGCCGCGCTCCCCGGCGTCGAGGACCGCCTGCGTCCAGCCGCCCTCCAGCACGCCGGTGCCGTCCAGCACCGCCCAGTCGACCACGTCCGACGCCTCCACCACCACGGGCGAGCCGATCCGCACGCTCGGGTCGGTGTTGGCGTCGCTGGCGCTGGCCGCGACGATCCGTTCCGGCGTGTCCCACGAGGTCACCCCGGCCCAGACGTACTCGGGGCCGTCGTCGCCGGGCAGCCCGTACTTGACCACGAGCTGGCTCTCGTCGGGCAGCCGCCCGGCCAGGAACCGGGCCCGGATGTCGCCGAGCGCCGCGCGGGCGGTCTCCACCGCGCGGCTCATCGCGTCACCGGTGCGGGTGTAGCGCACGTCCGGCTGGATGCCGTTGAACAGCGTCGCGCAGGCGGCGGCGAAGTAGCGGCCGGGCGGCCCCGGATGCCCGGGCGGCGGGCTGAGGCTCAGGAACGAGTCCGCGTCCGGGTCGGTGGCCGGGTCCAGTTCCAGCCGCAGCAGCACCGGCGCGGTCGCGCCGTGCTGCTCCGGATTGCCGTACGCGACGGCGATGTCGTGCCCGGTCACCGTGGCCAGCACCGGCAGCTGCACGAACGCCGGCACCTCCTCGCCGGTGAGCCCGTCGGTCCAGTCCCGCAGCAACCGCCGGGCCGCGCCCGTCATCACCGCGCCCCACGCCCGGGTCAGGTGGTCCGGCACGCCCTGGGCCTGCAACTCCAGCAGCCCGAACCGGCGCAGCCCCTTCGTGGTGAACCACAACCCGTCGGCGTCGGAGGAGTAGGGCACCAGCACCCAGTCGACGAGCCGGATCCGGCCCTGCTCGTCGGGCAGGGAACGCAACGCCGTGGCCGGGTCGAGGAACTGGAGCCCGAAGACGTCCACCACGTCCCCGCCGACCGTCTCGGCGACCGCCGCGGCCACCGCGCGGGCCGCCCACTCGTGCGCGGGCGGCCAGCCCGGCCGGTACTCGGCCTGCACCACCACCAGGTGGGTGGCGGCGGCCAGCCGGGCGAGCTGCTCCTCGGTGGCGCCGAACGCGGTGAGCAGGTCCGGCGGCAGCTCGGGGAACTCGTCGACGGTACGGGTGTCAACGGTCATCAGCGGGCTGTCGAGCATCTGCCGGGCCAGCCCGTGCACCGGCTCGGCGAGCCGTCCGGCCAGCCCTTCCACAGCCGTCTTCGGGCTCACCTTCGGCAGCCCGGTGATCGGCACCAGGTAGGTCGCGTCGAGCGACTCGGGCACCGGTACCGGCAGGAAGTCGTCCGTGATGAGCATGCCGTCCCCCTCGACCGCGCCGGTGCACTCGCCCCGAACGCTACCCGCCCGGACCGGTCACGCTCAGCCGGTCAGCACCAGTCCCAGGTAGGACAGCGTGGTGACGACCTCCACGAGCGCCCCGAGCACGTCGCCGGTGATGCCGCCGAAGCGGCGTACCAGGTGCCGGAGCAGCCCGGCCGCGACGGCGAGCGCGCCGAGCACGGCGAGCGGCCCCTGCCACGGACGGTCCGGGACGGCGGGCACGGCCGCCAGCGCGACGGCGAGCGCGCCGAGCGCCGGCGCGCCCCACCCGAGCGTGCCTGCGACCAGCGCGCCCAGGCCCTCGGGCCGGGCCGCCGGCACGCCGCGCCGGCAGGCCAGGCCGACGGCGAGCCGCCCGGCCGCGGTGGCCGCGACCACGGCGGCGAACGCGGCGAGCGCCCCCCGGCCGGCCAGCTCCGCGAGCACCGCGCTCTGGAGCAGGAGTACGACCACCAGCGCGACCACCCCGAACGGGCCGACGTCCGGCTGCTTCATGATCTCCAGCGCGGCCGGCCCGCGCCGGTACGAGCCGAGTGCGTCCACGGTGTCGGCCAGCCCGTCCAGGTGCAGGCCCCGGGTGAGCAGCGCGCCCAGTCCCACGGTGACCACGGCGGCGACGAGTGGTGGCGCGAGCGCGCCGGTGAGCAGCAGCACCCCGCCGAGTACGGCGCCGAGCAGCGCCCCGACCAGCGGGGCGAGCGCCATCGCGGTGCCCGCGGCGGCCCGGTCGACGCGTCCGGCGCGTACCGGTGCGGTGGTGAACGTGGTGAGCGCCAGCCGGATGCCGTCGGCGAGCCGTGCCTCAGTCGGCACGTCGGCCGGGGGAGACCGGTTCGTCGGACCCGGTCGTGGCCGGGCCCGGGCCGGCCGGCTCCGGCTCGGCGAAGTCCGGTTCGTCGTCGTCGGTCCGGCCGTCGTCGGTGCCGGTGTCGCTGTCGTCGTCGGGGCCGCCCAGCGACGGGTGCACCGGCAGCGTGGCGGCGAGCGTCAGCGCGGAGCGCAGCAGCGGCAGCGCGGCCAGCGCGGTCGCCCCCTCGCCCAGGTCGAGCCGCAGGTCCACCAGCGGGGTCAGGCCGAGCACGTCGGCGGCGAGGCGTACGCCCGGACGGCCGCCGTGGTCGGGCAGCAGGCACCAGTGCCGGGCCTGGCCGGCCAGGTCGCGGCTGACCATGGCGGCGGCGGTGCCCACCGGACCGTCCAGCAGCACCGGTACCTTGCGGGCGGTGGCGCCCAGCAGCACGCCGGTGGCCAGCGCGATGTCGCCGCCGCCCAGCTCGGCCAGCACGTCCTTGGCCTCGCGGGCGGAGCGCCGGGTGCGGTGCAGCGCGTCCCGCACCGCCGCGCAGCGGACCATCCAGGCGGCGTCGTCGATCTCGCCCTGCTCGGTTATCACCCGGCCGAGCACCGTCGGCGGCTCCGCGCCCGCGGTGGCCGCGAGCACCGCCGCGGCGGCGGTCTCGGCGCCCGCACCGCACGCGGCGAGGACCAGCAACCGCACGCCCGCGTCGGCAGCCTGCTCGGCGAGCCGCCAGCCGTAGCGCAGCGCCGCCTCCACCTCGTCGGCGGACAGCGCCGGACCGTCCTCGATCGGCGCCGAGGCGGGCGCCTCGACTATCTGGAGGCCGGCGCGGTTCTCGGCGGCGAGCCGGGCCAGCGCGCCCCGGCCGGCGCGGGCCTGCCGGGCGCGGCGGCCCGACTCACCGGGCGTCGCGCCGGCCGACGCGCCGCCCGCGTGGTCGCCCTGAATCAGAAGTACGCGAACCGAGTCCCACGGACGCGGCGTCGAGGTGCCCTGGGTGGCGGCGGCGAAACCGACCACCTGTTCCAGCACGCCGAGGCCGGCGCCGGGGAGGTCGAGGGTGGCGAGCCGGTCGACGGCCTGCGGCCCGGTGTAGTCGTCGGGCATCGGCAGTTCCATGCCCGGCTGGATGACCAGGCCGGTGGCGATCATCGGCAGCGCCATGGTCGGTGCGGCCCAGTCGCCGGTATCCGGTGCTTCGGGGGTGGCCGGTGCGGGCACCGGGGCGGCGGCGGGGGTGAGCACCTCGGGCAGCGTCACGTCCCCGGCACCGAGGTCGGCCGGTACGGCCTGGGCCGACACGGTCTGGTTCGTGGTGGCCCCGGTCGGCGCGGTGCGGATCGACGCGGCCTCGGGCGACGTGGCGGCGGGCGGCACGGCGTGCGCCGGGGTGGCCGGCTTGAGCCACGCGGTCTGCCCGGCGACCACGAGCGCGACCGCGTCGCAGGCGTCGGCGACCGCGCGGTTCGTCGCGCCGAGCGCGTCGGTGAACGCCCGGCCCAGCGGCGTGGTGGGCACCAGGGACAGGCCCACCTCCGGGCTGACCAGCACCACCCGGGCCGCGGTGGAGCGCACCGCCGTGGCCAGCTCGGTGATCGTGGCGGTGTCGTCGGCCGGCTGGTGGGCCGGGTCGAGCAGCACCGTCACCCAGCCGCCCAGGTCGTCCACGAGCAGCGTCTCGTTCGGTCCGGCGGTGGCGATCACCTCGACCAGCCGGCCCGGGTTCGCGGCCGTCTCCTCGGTGGTCCAGCTTCCCGGCCGGCGGGCGCGGTGCGCCGCGAGGCGGGTCGCCCACTCGGTGTCCTCCGGGTCCCCGGCGGGGGCGGTGGCCACGTACCGGACCGTGGGCGCGTCGGCGACCAGTGACTCGGCGAACTCGGACTTGCCGGAGCGGATACCGCCGAGCACGAGGAGGGTGTGCCACCCGTCAACGGACATGCCCCGTACCTTAGATGCCGCCGCCCGGGCGGGGCAGTGAGAGGTGGCTCATCGCGGTCGGCGCTCGGGGGCCTCGAAGCGATAGTCGTTGGGATTCACGTCAACCGGCTTCGGATCCTCCTGCCAGGCTCCCTCGCCGGGGCGGGCGAGGAGCGCGTCGAGCAGCTCCTCCCGGTCCATCTCGTGGGCCGCCTCGATGCCGCCGCGTACCGCCATCGCCCGCACCTCCTCGGTGTCCATCTCCCGCAACGGCCGCATGGTGTCCTCCCTCGCTGACGACGTCGGGCGTGGATACCCCGTTGGTGACGGCCGAACCTTGCGGGCACCCGCGCGTCGGCCCGCGCCGGTCGAGGGGTGAAGCGTCGTGGGCGGGCGACTAGGCTTGCGGAGGTTTGGCGTCCTGCGGGACGACGGCGGCGAGGGGAGACGCGGCATGGCGTGGAGCTGGCGGTACGAGGGCACGAACGGCGACGCGGTCGACGGACCCGCCGAATCGTTCACGAGCCAGGCGGACGCCGAGTCGTGGATCGGCCAGACCTGGCGGGAGCTCGCGGCATCCGGCGTCACCACAGTCGTGCTCGTCGAGGACGACCGGGTGGACTACCGGATGAGCCTGCAACCCCCGGCCGAATGACCGGCTACGACCGCCCGGGTGAGCCGCTGGTCCTCGGCGTGCCCCGGGCGGCGTTCCGGCCGAGCCCGATCTTCCTGGCCCTGGTGGCGCTCTTCGTCGCCTCCGGGGTGATGACCTGGAACCGGTACGGCAACGTCGGCTTCGACGTGTTCCTCTTCGTCGTCTCCGGCTGGCTGGTCTCGCTCTGCCTGCACGAGTACGCGCACGCCGTGGTCGCGTACCGGGCCGGCGACCGGGACATCGCGCACCGCGGCTATCTCACGCTCAACCCGCTGAAGTACACCAGCCCGCTGCTGTCCATCGTGCTGCCGGTCGTCGTGGTGCTGCTCGGCGGCATCGGCCTGCCCGGCGGCGCGGTCTGGGTCGACCGGCACTCCATCCCCGGCCGGCTGCGGCACACGCTCGTCAGCCTGGCCGGGCCCGCCACGAACGTGCTGTTCACGCTGGTGCTGGTGGCGGCCGTGGCGTGGGGGCCGGAACTGGGCGGGCCGCTGGAGTTCTGGGCCGGCGTCGGACTGCTCGCGTTCCTCCAGCTCACCGCCAGCGTGCTCAACCTGCTGCCGGTGCCGGGCCTGGACGGCGGCAACATGCTCCAGCCCTGGCTCAGTCCCGCCTACCGGCGGATGTACGACCTGTTCGCCCCGTACGGCTTCATCCTGCTGTTCGCGCTGCTGTGGAGCCCGCAGATCAACAGGGTGTTCTTCGGCGCGGTCTTCGCGGTCGGCGACGCGCTCGGCCTGCCGCGCGAGCTGTACCAGATCGGCTACGCCCTGATCCGCTTCTGGGAGTAGCCGGCCCGGTCGTCCCCGGGCCGGCGCGAACCGGCCCGGGAACGACGCGACGTCACGGGCGCTGGGCCGGGCTCTCGGTCTTCGCCGGGTCCCGCTCGGTGACCGGCTCGACGATCTCGTCGATCGCCTTGAGCAGGTCGGCGTCGAGCTTCACGCCCGCCGCCTTCACGTTGTCGTGCACCTGCTCCGGCCGGGACGCGCCGACGATCGCCGAGGCGACGTTCGGGTTCTGCAGCACCCACGCGACGGCGAGCTGCGGCATGGTCAGCCCGGCCTGCTCGGCCAGCGGCTTGAGCCGCTGCACCCGGGTGAGCACGTCGTCGGTCATGAACCGGGCGATGAACCCCGCCCCGGACTTCTCGTCGGTGGCGCGGGAGCCGGCCGGCGGCGGCTGGCCCGGCAGGTACTTGCCGGACAGCACCCCCTGGGCCATCGGCGACCAGACGATCTGGCCGATGCCCAGCTCCTCGCTGGTGGGGACGACCTCGGTCTCGATGACCCGCCACAGCATCGAGTACTGCGGCTGGTTCGAGATCAGCGGGATGCGCAGCTCGCGGGCCAGCGCGTGCGCCTCGCGCAGCTGGGACGCCTTCCACTCGGAGACGCCGATGTAGTGCGCCTTGCCGGAGTGGACGACGTCGGCGAACGCCTCCATCGTCTCCTCCAGCGGCGTGCTGTAGTCGTAGCGGTGGGCCTGGTAGAGGTCCACGTGGTCGGTCTGGAGACGACGCAGCGAACCGTCGATCGACTCCATGATGTGCTTACGGGACAGACCCCTGTCGTTGCGGCCGGGACCGGTCGGCCAGTAGACCTTGGTGAAGATCTCCAGCCCTTCGCGACGCTCGCCCTTGAGCGCGCGGCCGAGCACCGACTCGGCGCGGGTGCCCGCGTACACGTCGGCGGTGTCGAAGGTGGTGATGCCGCTGTCGAGGGCGGCCCGGACGCAGGCGACCGCCGCGTCCTCCTCCACCTGCGAGCCGTGGGTGATCCAGTTGCCGTACGAGATCTCGCTGACCATCAGGCCGGAGCGGCCCAGGTGACGGAATTCCATGCTCCGACCCTAGACCCGCCCGGGTCAGAGCACCGGGCTGGCGTCGGCCAGCAGTCTGTCGATCTCCGCGACCACCGCCGAGCGGCCCGGGTGCACCGGGTCGATGAGCGGCTCGCCGCGCCGGTCCAGCGCCCCCCACCGGCCCGACTCGGCGGCGAACAGGAACGCCACCGGGTGCACCACCACCGTCGGGTACGCGGGCGTCACCACCACCCGTCCGGTCCGGTCCACCACGCCCCGGCGGCCGGCCAGCTCGACCACCGCCAGTCCGTCGGCGGTGAACCCGTCGGCCTCCCGCCCGTCCGCCAGCGGCGTGCCGATCCGGTGGTAGCGGGTCGGCACCACCACCTCGCCGGCGAGGTCCACCGCGCCCCAGCCGCCGTTCTGCCGTACCGCCGCCAGGCCGTTGCGGAACGGCCGGGCCTCCTCGTAGCCGGGCGGGATCTTCACGATGTTCATCCGGTCGACGGCCATCCACCGGCTCTTGCCGTCCATCGACACCCAGGACAGCCCGTCGGAGAAGGGCAGCACCGACCGGTAGCCGTTGTTCGCCTCGATCAGCGCCGCGCCGGACGTGTCGATCAGCGCCCAGCGGGACGCCTCCGGTCGCCGTACCCAGGCCAGTCCCTCGTGGAACGGCTGCGCCTCGGCGTACCGGTGCGCGATGACCATCTCGCCGTCGGCGTCCGCGTACCCCCAGAGCCGCTGTTCCTCGTCGAACGTCGCCACCGGCGGACGTGGCGTGCCGAGCACCTCCTCGGGCCGGCGCGGCGCGGGCCCGAACCCGTCGGCGGCGGCCCGTTCGGCGACCGCGTCCAGCGCGACCTCGACCCGGGCGTTGAGCTGTGCGTCCTCGCCGTGACGCAGGTCCAGCGCCCGCTCGAAGTGCAGGCACGCCTCGGTCAGCCGGCCCTGGTCGTAGCAGCAACGCCCGGCGTGCTCGTGCAGCAGCGCGCGCAGCCGGTCCGGCAGCTCCGGCGAGTTCGCCTCGGCGAACAACCGGTCCGCCTCCGCGTGGTCACCCCGCCACCGCAGCGCCTCGGCGAGCCGCGCGCGGGCCAGCGCGGTCCGCCGGAACTCGCCGGTAGCCTCGGCGTACGTGACGGCCAGCCGCGCGTCGTCCAGCGCGTCGTCAAGGTCACCGAGGACCCGGGACGCCACCGCGCGCAGGCTGAGCAGCCGGGCCCGGCTGCGGTTGTCGAGCGCCGTGTCCAGCTTGCCGGTCAGCCCGTCCCGGATGACCCGCAGCCGCGCCGGATCGGGCGCCTCCTCGCGCAGCGTCCGCGGGTCCAGCCGCCAGGCGACAGCGGCGAGGGCCTGCTCCGGGTCCGCCGGGGGCGGCGCCGCCGGTTCGGGGGTACGCGGAGACGGCGCGTCGTCGGTCCGGCCGGCCGGGTCGGGTCGTGCTGCCGGCTCGCTGTCGTGCTCCGGTTCGGCGGGTTCGGTGGCGGGCTCGTCGGTCGCCGTCCCGGCGGGCGTCACCGGGGTGTCCTGCGGCGTGCCGGCGGGTTCGGCCGTGTCGGTGGCAGGCTCGTCTGCCGGTGCGGGCTCGGTGGGCGCGATGCCGGTGTGGCCGCCCTCGGCAGGTCCCGTGGTGTCGGCTTCGGCGGTTGCGGTGGCGCCGGTCGTGGTGCGGCTGGGCGCGGGTTCGTCGTCGGCCGCCTGCGGGGCCGGCGTCACGTCGGTGTGGCCGGCGTCGACCGGATCCGCCGTGCTGCCGGGACTGTCGCCGGTTGCGGGTGCGGTGGGCGTGACCTCCGCACGATCGGCGTCGGCCGATACCGGCGTGCCGCCTGCCGGTGCGCGGTCAGCGTCCCCGGGATGCGCGTTGCCGAGGTCTGCGTTTCCAGGGTCCGTGGGCGCCCCGCCTGGCGTGCCCTGCTCGTCGTCAACGGCGCGGGCGGGCGTGCGCGGGTGCCCGGCCGCCGGACCGGTGGTCGTCGCGGCGTCCACCTGTGTGCCGGCGGCCGGTGCGGAAACGCGCGTTGGCTCGGTGGTGGGCGCGGGCTCGGTCGTCGCCTCCGGGGCGGGGCCGGTCGGCCCACCAGCGGTGGATGTGGGTACGGGGCCGGCCGCTGCGCCGACGGGCGGCACCGCCACGTCGGCGGGCCCCCGCGTGGCATCGCCGGTCGCCGGCTCGGCCCCGTCCGTCGAAGCTCTTGGTACGAAAGGGCCCTCGGAAGGGCCGGAATCTTCCAAGATCTCTGACGGTTCCGCGTTCTGCGAGGGTGAGGGGACGGGCTGGTTCGGGCGGAACCACGCCTCGGCGCCGGAGGCCGTGACCGGGGAGGTCTTGTCCGTCGGGCCGTGCTCTGCCCGTTCCGCCGGCTCGACGGTGCGGGCGGTGGTCTCCCCGGCCTCACGCCGTGCTGTGCCGGCCGTCGTTGCGGCGTCCACGACGCCCTCCTGGCGGTCGGCCTCGGTGGCCGGTGTGGGCAGGGCGGCTACTTCGGACTGACGACGATCGGCAGCCGTGCCCGGCGTGACCGCGCCGTCCACAGTGCCCGGCGTGACCGCGCCGTCCACAGTGGCCTCGGGCCGGCTGGCTACGCCCGCCTCGGCGGCGGGTCGGGAGACGATCGGAACCGGTGGGGTGACCTGGCGCTCCACCGGGTCGGTGGGCGTGGGCATGGCCGGCTCGGTCGGACCGGCCGGCGCGGGTACGGCCGACTGGTCGGCGGGCGCCCCGGCAGGTGTGGCGCCGGGGTAGGCCGGCGGTGCCGGACGAGCCGACGCGGCCGCAACCGGGTTCGCCCGATCGACGGGAGGCGGGCCGTGACGATCGCCGCTCCGGTCCTGCTGTGGTGCCGGCCGGGTCGCGCCTTCGCTCCGGTCTGCCGACGGCGCCACGGGGGTGCCCGTGCCGGGAGCCGGGGCGCCCGCGACAGGCACGCCGGACCCCGGCGCAGGAGACGTGGGTCGTGGGGCGTCGCCGGTTCGGGGCACGGCCGGGCCGTCACCGGGGCGGACGGGCGCAGCCGGCGGCGGCACGGGGCCGGGTCGTTCCGGGCTGAACCGGGGACGGGCGTCGGGGCGCGTGTGTGCGGCCGGTTCGACGGGTGCCGTCTCCCGGCCGTCACCGACCGGGGCAGGCGGGTGCGCGGCAGGCCGTACCGGCCACTGCGCCGGCGGCGAGGACCTGGGCGAATCCGACGGTGCCGGCCTGCGTACGCCCGGTGCCGCCTGGGGATCGCCCGGCGCCGCCAGCCGGTCGTGCGACGGTGCCGGCGGCGTACGGTGGTCGGCCGGCGGTGCCGGACCCCGATCGGGTGATCCCGGCCGGTGCCCGTCCGGGCGTGCCGGCCACTGCGGGGCATGGGCCTCGGGACGGGCGGTGAGGTCCGGCTGCGGCCGGCCGGGCTCAGCGCGGGGCGGGGCGGTGGGCGGCCGGGTGGCGGAGGGCCGGGAGCGCGGCTCGTCGCGGGAACCGGCGAGGTCGGGCTGGTCGCCCGGGCCGGCCGGCCGGGTGGCCGGACGGCCGGAACCGCCCTGCTCCGGGTGGCGTACGTCGGCGCGGGCGGCTTCGGACGGCGGTATCGGGTACCGCTGCGCCGCCGGCCGGTCCGTGGTCGGGCGCCGGCGTTCGTCCGGCTGCCGTGGATCCGCCTCCGGGCGGGAACGTGGCCCGACGATCGGCCACTCGCCCTGGTGCGGGCGGGGGCGGTCGGCCGGTTGACGCTGATCGTGCCACCGCTGGTCGGCAGCGGGACGCGAGGCGCCGTAGCGGTCGGGCTCGGTCTGCGCCCGGCCGTTCTCCGGCGCGCGACGCTGGGCCTCGGAGTACGCGGCAGCCTCCCGGCCCGGCGCGCGGCCGTCCACCGGCTCCCGCCGGTCCACCGGCTCATGCCCGTCCGCCGGAGGGCGCCGGTCCGGCTCGCGCCGGCCGTCACGGTGCGGTTCGCGCCAGCCGTCGCGCGCCGGTCCGGCCCATCCCGCCGCGTCCCGCACCGGCGGAGTCACAGTGCCGTCGCGCCGGTCGACGGAGCGCCCGGTGCCGTGGTCACGCCGTCCGTCCGACGGGGATTCCCGGCGGTCGTCCGGGAAGACGCCACGGCGTCCGTCGGACGGAGACTCGCGACGCCCGGTGGGGGAGTGGTCGGGCTGCCGCGCGTCGGGCGCGGCACCCCACCGCTGTCCCGACGCGGCCGGCCGGCCGTCGGCCGGGTGCGGGCGATCGGCCCGGCGCTCGGCGGCGTGCGGGAACTCGTTCGGCTCCGGCATCCAGCCTTGCTGGGACGGCCGGCGCGGCGCGGCGTCGGGGCGCGTCCAGCGTTGGTCGAGACGCTCGGGCGGCACCGGCGGTCCGGGTCGATGCCGGTCCTCCGGCCAGGGCCGCCGTCCGTCCGCGCCGGGTCCGTCCGGGTGCCCACGCCGGTCGTCCGGTGCGTACCCGCCGCGACCCGCCGGGTACGCCCCGCGGGAAGCCGCCGGACCGTTCGACTCGGCCCCGCGCGGGCCCGCCGGACTCGTCGGGTACGTGCCGTACGGATCGGCCGGACTGACGGGGTACGTGCCGTGAACGCCGGCCGGACTGACGGGGTATGGCCCATGTGCGCCGGCCGGACTGACCGGATCGGCCCGGCGCGGACCGGCCGGGCTGACCGGATGCGTGCCGTGCGGCCCGGCCGGGTTGACCGGGTGCGTACCGTGCGGGCCGGCCGGGCTGACGGGATACGAGTCGTGCGGCGCAGCCGGGCTGACCGGGTAGGGGCCGTGTGGACCGGCCGGGCTGACCGGGTACGCGTCACGGGGAGCGGCCGGGCTGACCGGGTCGGCGGCGGGATTGACCGGGCGTACCTCGGCCCGGCCGACCACGGCGCGGGGGCGCGGCGTCAGGTTCTCGATGCCGATGTCACCCGGGTAGCGCTGCCCGGGGAACTGCGGCTGCCATTCGTGGGTGGGCTCGGCGGCCCAGGCCGGTTCGGCCGGCTCGCGCCAGCTGCCCCAGCCGCTCATCGGCAACCCCTCCCGCCGCTCGCGCGGGACGGCCCCGGGGCCGGCTCGCGTCGCTCGCTCACGGCGGTGTCACCTCATTGGAAATTCTCGCGCTGGGGCCCGGACATGCCGGTACAGTCGCCCGGTCCAGCACGTCGTGGCTGCGGAAGGAGGGTAACGGCGTGGGCTCGGTCACCGCCACTGTGGCACCACCCACCGGCGCACACGTTACCCCATGGTTTCGGACATTCGGCGCGATCGCGGCGGCCGGGTTCCGGCGGCACGCGACCTACCGTCAGGCGGCCGTGGCGGGGTTGTGCACGAACACCGTGTTCGGCTTCCTGCGCTGCTACATCTTCCTCGCCGCCACCGGCGCGGCGGGCACCGTGGCCGGCTACGACCGGGCGCAGCTCGCCACGTTCGTCTGGGCCGGTCAGGGACTGCTCGCGGTGATCGCCATCTGGGGCTGGACCGATCTGGCCGACCGGATCCGTACCGGTGAGGTGGCCGCCGACCTGCTGCGGCCGGTGCACCCGGTGACCAGCTACCTCGCCACCGACCTGGGCCGGGCCGGGTTCGCGTCGCTGGTCCGGATGGTGCCGCCGCTGGTGGTCGGCCCGTTCTTCTTCGCCGTGTACGTGCCCCGGCACTGGGCCACGGTGCCGCTGTTCCTGCTCTCCGCGCTGCTCGCGGTGGTGGTCTGCTTCGGTTGCCGCTACCTGGTGAACGCCACCGCGTACTGGCTGCAGGACGTCCGGGGCCCGATGATCCTGTGGACGCTCGGCTCCGGTGTGCTGGCCGGGCTCTACTTCCCGCTCGGCTTCCTGCCGGGCCCGCTGGAGACGGTCCTGCGGTACGCCACGCCGTTCCCCAGCATCCTCCAGGTGCCGCTGGACGTGCTGGTCGAGCGGGAGCCGATGGCCACCGGTCTCACCCTGGTCGCGGTGCAGGCCGGCTGGGCGGTGCTGCTGCTGGCGCTGTGCCGGCTGGTGCAGCGCCGCGCCGAACGCCGTCTGGTGGTCCAGGGTGGCTGAGCGCGGCAGCGCGCCCAGGGTGGCTGACCTGGCTGAGCTGAGGGCGTACCGGGCGCTGCTCGGTGCGCAGGCGCGGTCGCAGGCGTCGTACCGCACCTCGTTCGTGGTGGACCTGGTCGGGAACGTGGGCGCCACCGTGTTCGACGTGGTCACCGTCCTGGTGATCTTCGGCGTGACGCGGGAGCTGGGCGGCTTCACGCTGCGCGAGACGCTCGTCGTGGTCGGCCTGTCGTCGTGCGGCTTCGCCGCCGCCGACCTGCTGGTCGGCAACATCGAACGGCTTCCCCGGTACGTGCGCACCGGCCTCTTCGACGCCGTGCTGGTACGCCCGCTCGGTGCGCTGCCGCAACTGCTGCTGATGGACCTGCCGCTGCGCAAGCTGTCCCGGGCCGTGTTCGGGCTCGCCGTGCTGCTGTTCGCGCTCGCCTCGGCCGGCATCGACTGGACGCCGGGGCGGGTCGCGCTGGCGGTGGTCGCCCCGCTGGCCGCCGTGGTCTTCTTCGGCTCGGTCTTCGTGCTGACCGCGACCGTGTCGTTCTACTGGGTCGACTCGGGTGAGCTGGCGAACGCTGTCACCTACGGCGGGCGCGACTTCACCTCGTACCCGGTCACCGTGTACGGCGGGTGGTTCCGCGCGCTGTTCGCGTACGGGATGGGGTTCGCCTTCGTCAGCTACCACCCGGCGCTGGCGCTGCTGGGCCGCGCCGACCCGCTCGGCCTGCCGTCCTGGACGGGCTGGGCCGCGCCGGGCGTCGCGGTGGTCGCCGCGGCGCTGGCCGCCCTGGCCTGGCGCGTCGGGGTCCGTCACTACCGGAGTACGGGGTCATGAGCGTCATCGAGATGGACGGTCTGCGCAAGGAGTTCACGGTCCGGGTGAAGGCCGGGCCGCTGCGGCGCGAGAAGCGGACGGTGACCGCCGTCGACGGGGTCGACCTGCGGGTGGAGCGCGGCGAGATGCTCGGCTACATCGGCCCGAACGGCGCCGGGAAGTCGACCACGCTGAAGATGCTCACCGGCGTGCTGACGCCGTCGGCGGGGCGGGCTCGGGTGTGCGGGCTGCGCCCGGTGGCCGACCGGACCCGGCTGGCGCTGCGCATCGGTGTGGTGTTCGGGCAGCGCTCGCAGCTCTGGTGGGACCTGCCGCTGCGGGACTCGTTCGACCTGCTGCGGCACGTCTACCGGGTGCCGGCCGGCGAGCACGCGGCCCGGCTGGCGCGCTGCCGGGAACTGCTCGACCTGGACGGGTTCCTGGACACTCCGGTCCGGCAGCTCTCGCTGGGTCAGCGGATGCGCGGCGAGCTGACCGCGGCGCTGCTGCACGGCCCGGAGGTGCTGTTCCTGGACGAGCCGACGATCGGCCTGGACGTGGTCAGCAAGCAGGCGGTACGCGGCTTCCTGGCCGAGCTGGGCCGGGCCGGGGACACCACGCTCGTGCTCACCACCCACGACCTGGCCGACATCGAGCGGCTGTGCCGGCGGCTCGTGGTGATCGACCACGGGCGGGTGGTGCACGACGGGTCGATCGCCGAGCTGCACCGCCGGTACGGCTCACGCCGGATGGTGGTCGCCGAGCTGGACGCGGCGCTGCCCGAGCCGCCGGTGCTGCCCGGCGCCCCGGTGCAGCGGGTGGAGGCGGACGGGCGGCGGCTGGTCTTCGCGCTGGAGCGGGCGAGCGTCGCCGAGGTGGTGGCCGGGCTGGCCGGCCTGACCACGCTGCGGGACATCTCGATCGTGGAGCCGGACATCGAGGAGGTGGTGACGCGGCTCTACCGGGCGCCGGCCGAGACGTCAGCGGTCACGGGTGCTCCATGACGAGTACGGCGAAGGTGCCGGGGGCCAGCGCCTCGTACCGGTGCGGGATGTCACCGGGGAAGGCGGCGTAGTCGCCGGGTCCCAGCTCGACCGGGTCGGCCTCCGGGCCGACGCGCATCCGGCCGGCGGCGACCACGACGTGCTCGACGCTGCGCGGGGTGTGCGCCTCGGCGATCCGTACCGCGCCGGGTTCCAGCTCCATCACGTAGACGTCGCGGCGGGCGTGCGGCGCTCCGGCGGCGAGCAGGGTGGCCGAGAAGTCGGCGTGCTCGGACCGGATCCGGGGCCCCTGCCCGGCGCGTACCACCCGGACGGCGGCGGTGGGCGGTTCGACCAGGCGGCTGAACGGTACGTCCAGCGCGACGCCGAGCGCCCAGAGCGTCTCCACGCTGGGGTTGCCGGCGCCGGACTCCAACTGGGACAGGGTGGACTTGGCGATCCCGGCGCGGCGGGCCAGCTCGGTCAGCGACAGGCCCGCCCGCTCGCGCTCGCGGCGCAGCGCGGCGGCGATGGTGGCGAGCGGGGGAGCGGGGTCTATCGCCATGTGTTCGCTCCATCGGTCGGTTTGTTCGGTTTGACGAACAAGCGTGCTCCCGTTCAGGATAATGGACATGCGTACGGCATACCGAACGGGCGACGCCCGGGTGCTCCGCGACGTCGCCGCCATCGGCGCGGCGATGCTCGCCGTCGGCGCGTCGTTCGGTGCCATGGCGGTGGCCGCCGGCCTGCCGGTCTGGGCCACACTGGCCATGTCGGCGCTGGTCTACGCCGGGGGCGCCCAGTTCATGGCCGTCGGGCTCGTCGCGGCCGGCAGCCCGCTCGCGGCTGTCCTCGCCGGCCTGCTCCTGAACGCCCGGCACCTGCCGTTCGGCCTGGCTCTCGGCGGCGCGCTGGGCACCCGGCGGACGCAGCGGCTGCTCGGCAGCCACCTGATGACCGACGAGGCGACGGCGTTCGCGCTGGCCCGTCCGGCCGGGCCGCAGCGGCGCCGGGCGTTCTGGCTCGCCGGGGTGCTGCTGTTCCTCGCCTGGAACGCCGGCACCGCGCTCGGCGTGCTCGCCGGTGGCGCGGCCGGCGACCCGGCCGCCCTGGGACTCGACGCCGCGTTCCCGGCCGGACTGGCCGCCCTGCTGCTGCCCAGCCTGCGCGACCGGGAGACCCGCCGGGTGGCGATTCTCGGCGCCGTACTCGCCGTGCTGGCGACCCCGCTGCTGCCGGCCGGGCTGCCGGTGCTGCTCGCGCTCGCCGCGCTGGCCCTGCCTCTGCTGGCCCGCCACCGCTCACCCGCCGCGGCGGACGACGCGGATGCCGCACCGCCCGGCGCGAACGCCGCACGGCCCGGCGCGGATGCCGCACCGCCCGGCGCGGATGCCGCGCTGCGGGACGCGGATGCCGTGCCGTCTGACCGGGACGCCGCCCCGGACGGGACCGCCGGCGAGGCGGCTGACGGCCGGAGCGTGCGGGCGGGGGAGGTCTCGTGCTGATCGCGGTGATCCTCGCGCTGGCCGCCGGCACCTACGGTTTCCGGGTCGCCGGTGTGCTGCTGCGGGACCGGCTGGACCTGCCCGAATGGGCCCGCCACCTGCTGCCGGTCGGCGCCGCGACGCTGCTGGCCGCGCTCGCCGCCACCGCGGCGCTCACCGAGGCCGGCGGCTTCGCCGGCTACGCCCGGCCCGCCGGAGTGCTCGTCGGCCTGCTGCTCGCCTGGCGCCGGGCCCCGTTCGTGCTGGTCGTGGTCGCGGCGGCGGCCACCACCGCGGTGTTGCGCCTGCTCGGGGTGGCCTGACAACGACGACGGCCCCTCCCCGCCGGGGCGGGAAAGGGCCGGTCCGGGGTCGGTCAGACCTTGTCGCCGATGTTCACCCGGGGTGCGGGCGCACGCATCCGGCGGAACGTGATCGACCGCATGATCGCGTAGAAGTAGAGCGAGCCGAGCTTCTCGGTGCTCTTGGGGAAGCGCTCGCGGACCAGCCGCTTGATCTTCCGGGAGATCAGCACCGAGTCGATCAGCACGCCGAGGGCCAGCGCGCCCCAGAGCACGTTCGACAGCAGCCGCACGATCGGCGGCATGGCCTGGTTGGAGCCGAACAGCACGATCAGCGCACCGCCGAAGAACCAGGTGCCGATCGTGCGCCGGGAGTCGACCACGTTGCGGGCCAGCAGCCGCTCCGGGCCCCTGTCACGCGGGCCGCCCTCGCGGCGGAACTCGGCCGCCGCCTCGGCGCGGGCGGCGCGACGCTGCGCGCGGGCCTCCTCCTTGGTCAGCGGCTTGGCCGGCGCGGTCGGCCGGCGGCCGGCGACCGGGCGCTTCGGCGTGACCTGCCCGAGCTCCTTCTTGCTGGGCGTGTAGCCCCGGGGGCGGGCGGCGGCGGACTCCTCGTCGGCCGTCACAGTGGTGACGGAATCCTCGACGAGGTCGGCGGACTTGCGGCGAAACAGCGACGGCACGCGGCAAGGGTAGCCAACCGGCCGCGCCAGGTGCACATCACGGGTGCACCGGACGCGGCCGGGTCGAGCGGGCGGGACGGTCAGGGACGCTCGACGTGCGCGCCGAGGTCGGCCAGTTTGGCCTCGAAGTCCTCGTAGCCCCGGTTGATCAGGTCCACGCCGTACACCCGGGAGGTGCCCTCGGCGGCCAGCGCCGCGATCAGGTGGCTGAAACCGGCCCGCAGGTCCGGGATGACCAGGTCGGCCGCGTGCAGCTTGCTCGGCCCGGCGATCACCGCGGAGTGCTTGAAGTTGCGCCGGCCGAAGCGGCACGGGGTGCCGCCGAGGCAGTCCCGGTAGACCTGGATGTTGGCGCCCATCGTGTTCAGCGCCTCGGTGTAGCCGAGCCGCTGTTCGTAGACCGTCTCGTGGACGATCGACAGGCCACGGGCCTGGGTGAGCGCGACCACCAGCGGCTGCTGCCAGTCGGTCATGAAACCCGGGTGCACGTCGGTCTCCAGCGCCACCGCGTTCAGCTCGCCGCCCGGGTGCCAGAACCGGATGCCGCCCTCCTGGCCGGGGCTGCCGCCGCGCGGCGGGCGCAGGTCGGTGACCTCGTACTCGCCGCCGACCGACCGGAAGATGTTCAGGAAGGTCATCATGTCGGCCTGCTGGGCGCCCAGCACCTCGACGTGGCCGCGGGTGGCCAGCGCCGCCGCCGCCCAGCTCGCCGCCTCGATCCGGTCCGGGATCGGCCGGTGGGTGTAGCCGTGCAGCTTCTTGACGCCCTGGATCTCGATCACCCGGTCGGTGTGCACCTTGATGATCGCGCCCATCTTCTGCAGCACGCAGATGAGGTCGACGATCTCCGGCTCGACCGCCGCGTTGCGCAGCTCGGTGACGCCCTCGGCCATCACCGCGGTGAGCAGCACCTGCTCGGTGGCGCCCACGCTCGGGTACGGCAGCGAGAACTTCGTGCCGTGCAGCCCGTTGGGCGCGGACAGGTGCAGTCCCTCCGGCGTCTTCTCGACGGTGGCGCCGAACTCACGCAGCGCCTGGAGGTGGAAGTCGATCGGGCGCGGGCCGATGTGGCAGCCGCCCAGGTCGGGGATGAAGGCGTGGCCGAGCCGGTGCAGCAGCGGGCCGCAGAACAGGATCGGGATCCGGCTGGATCCGGCGTGCACGTTGATCTGGTCGGTGCTGGCGCTCTCGACGTTCGAGGGGTCGAAGACGAGCTCGCCCTCCTCGTCGCCGTCGCTGACCTTGACGCCGTGCAGGCCGAGCAGGCCGCGGACGACCTCGACGTCACGGATGCGTGGCACGTCGAACAGCCGGCTGGGTGTGTCGCCCAGCAGGGCGGCCACCATCGCCTTGGACACCAGGTTCTTCGCGCCGCGCACGCGGATCCGCCCTTCGAGCGGAGTACCTCCGTGTACGACCAGGACGTCGTCGGTCAACGCAACCTCCAGCGCGTTGGGTGCTGCCGTGTCTAGTGATGGGTGCACGAAGTTCATCGCTACCCGGAACGCGGTCATGGGAAAACGGGCCGCGTGTGTCGTCGCCCCGGCAGCATAGCCCTCCGTGACGGAAATGGAATCGGTCACATCGCCAGCGAGGGCACGAACCGGGGTGTCAGGTGCGTTTCCGTGCCAGCTGCGTCACCGACGGTGATCAAGCTCCCGGGAGCGCGAGCATCTGGTCCAGCGCCGACCGGGCGTGTCGAGCGGTCTCCGGATCGACGGTGATCTGGTTCACCACCCGACCGGCGACCAGCTCCTCCAGTGCCCAGACCAGATGCGGCAGGTCGATGCGGTTCATCGTCGAGCAGTAGCAGACCGCCCGGTCGAGGAACATGATCTGCTTGTCCGGGTGGGCCAGCGCGAGCCGGCGGACCAGATTCAGTTCGGTGCCCACCGCCCACGCCGAGCCGGCCGGGGCCGCCTCGATGGTCCGGATGATGAACTCGGTCGAGCCGACCAGGTCGGCGGCGTTCACCACCTCGTGGCGGCACTCCGGGTGCACCAGCACGTTCACGCCCGGCACCCGCTCGCGCACGTCGTTGACGCTGTCGAGCGTGAACCGTCCGTGCACCGAGCAGTGGCCGCGCCACAGGATCATCTTCGCGTCGCGCAGCTGCTCCGGGGTCAGCCCGCCGTTCGGCTTGTGCGGGTCGTAGAGCACGCAGTCGTCGAGCGAGAAGCCCATCTCCAGCACCGCGGTGTTGCGACCCAGGTGCTGGTCGGGCAGGAACAGCACCTTGCGGCCCTGCTCGAAGGCCCAGTCCAGGGCCCGCTTGGCGTTCGACGAGGTGCAGACCACGCCGCCGTTGCGGCCGACGAAGCCCTTGATGTCGGCCGAGGAGTTCATGTACGTCACCGGGACGGTGTCCGCCGCGATGCCCAGATCGGTGAGCGTGTCCCACGCGGCCTCGACCTGCGACAGCACCGCCATGTCGGCCATCGAGCAGCCGGCCGCGAGGTCGGGCAGGATCACCTTCTGCGCGTCCGAGGTGAGGATGTCCGCGCTCTCGGCCATGAAGTGCACGCCGCAGAAGACGATGTACTCCGCGTCCGGGCGGGCCGCCGCCTCCCGGGCCAGCTTGAACGAGTCGCCTGTCACGTCGGCGAACTGGATCACCTCGTCGCGCTGGTAGTGGTGGCCCAGGACGAACACCTTGGTGCCGAGCGCGGCCTTCGCGGCGGCGGCGCGGGCCACCAGGCCGGGGTCGCTCGGAGCGGGGAGATCACCCGGACACTCCACGCCACGCTCGGTGGCGGGGTCGCTGCCACGGCCGAGGAGCAGCAGCGCCGTGGCGGTGTTGGACGGCTCAACCCAGGTCGAAGTCACGCCCCCCATGGTCGCACAGCGCGCCCGCGCCGCAGCCGCGTCGGATGTGGCCTGCCACACTGCTGCGCATGCGCGTGCTGCTCTGCCCGGACAAGTTCGCCGGCACGCTGCCGGCCCCCGACGTGGCCGCCGCGGTGGCCGAGGGCTGGCGGGACGTCGCCCCCGGCGACGAACTGCTGGTCCGGCCGCTGGCCGACGGAGGGCCGGGGTTCATCGACGTGCTCGCTGGGGCACTCGGCGGACGCCGGCTGCCGGTGCCCACCGTCGACCCGCTGGGCCGCCCGGCCGCCGGTGAGATCCTGCTCACCGACGACGGCACGGCGTACCTGGAGAGCGCGCAGGCGTGCGGACTGCACCTGCTCGCCGCCGCCGAACGTGACCCGAAGGCCACCACCTCCTACGGGCTGGGGCTGCTCGTCGCCGCCGCGGTCGAGGCGGGCGCGCGGACTGTGGTGGTGGGGCTGGGCGGCTCGGCCACCAACGACGGCGGCGCGGGGATGCTCGTACCGCTGGGTGTCACGCCGCTGGACGGCGCGGGCCGGGCCCTGCCGTACGGCGGCGCGGCGCTGGCCGAGGTGGCCGCGCTCGACGGCGAGCCCCGGCTGCGCGGCGTGACGCTCGTCGCCGCCACCGACGTGGACAACCCGCTGCTCGGGCTGCACGGCGCGAGCAGCGTCTTCGGCCCGCAGAAGGGCGCCGACCGGGCCGACGTGCTGCTGCTGGACGCCGCGCTGACCCGCTGGGCGCAGGTGCTCACCGAGCGGCTGCCGGGCTGCCCGTCCGGGCTGGGCGCGTTGCCGTCCGGCGGTGCGGCCGGCGGTCTCGGCGCGGCGGTCCTGGCGCTGGGCGGCCGGTGCGAGTCCGGCATCGGGCTGGTCACCCGCGCGGTGAGGCTGGACGCCGCGCTCGACGCCGCCGACCTGGTGATCACCGGCGAGGGCTCGTTCGACCACCAGTCGCTGCGCGGCAAGGTGGTGGCCGGCGTGGCCGGGGCCGCCCGGGACCGGGGCGTGCCCTGCGTGGTGCTGGCGGGACGGGTGAGCACCGGGCGGCGGGAGGCCGCCGCGGCCGGGGTGACCGAGGCACACAGCCTGGTCGAGCACTTCGGCGGCGAGGAGCACGGGGGAGTGGACGCGGCGATGACCCGCCCGGCCGAGGGGCTGCGCGCGCTCGGCGCCCGGCTGGCCCGGCAATGGAGCCGCTGACCGGTTCCGCTGCTCACGCCGCCGGGTGGTGGCGCCGGAGGCGGCGTACGATCGAAAGACGGACCACACCGGGAATCACTGGCGGACGTGCGGCGTTGGCCAGGACGTCCGGACCTATACCGCGCAGGGAGACTTCCACGTGACCACGCCAGCGCAGACCGAGTCGACCGAGGCCAAGGCCCCCAGCACCGTCGTCCTCACCGACGTCGCGGCGCAGAAGGTCAAGGCCCTGATCGAGCAGGAGGGCCGCGACGACCTGCGGCTCCGGGTCGCGGTGCAGCCGGGTGGCTGCTCCGGCCTGCGGTACCAGCTGTTCTTCGACGAGCGCTCGCTCGACGGTGACGTCGTCACCGACTACGACGGTGTCGAGGTCGTCGTCGACCGGATGAGCGCCCCCTACCTGACCGGCGCCACCATCGACTTCGCCGACCGGATCGACGCCCAGGGCTTCACCATCGACAACCCGAATGCGGGCAACTCCTGCGCCTGCGGCGACTCCTTCAGCTGAGTCGACTGACCGACCGAAGCGGCGGGCCGCCCCCGAACGGGGCGGTCCGCCGCTGCGTCGTACCTCCCGCGCGCGACTTCGGATGTGCGCTGATCGACCGGTTGGCGACCGACGGCCGTCCGCACGGCCCGGGGGCCGGTAGGCTGACCGCGCCGTGCTCCCGACCCCGAGGGCTGACATGAAGATCGCCGTGACCGGCTCGATCGCGACCGACCACCTGATGAGCTTCCCCGGCCGGTTCGCCGACCAGCTCATCGCCGACCAGCTCGACAAGGTCTCGCTGTCCTTCCTCGTCGACGAGCTGGTGCTCCGGCGCGGCGGCACCGCGGCGAACATCGCCTTCGGCATGGCCCAGCTCGGGCTGCGCCCGGTGCTGCTCGGCGCGGTCGGCGCCGACTTCGCCGACTACCGCTCCTGGCTGGAGCGCCACGGCGTCGACTGTGACTCGGTGCACGTCAGCGAGGTCGCGCACACGGCACGCTTCGTCTGCACCACCGACACCGACATGTGCCAGATCGCCTCCTTCTACGCCGGGGCAATGAGCGAGGCCCGCAACATCGAGCTCGCTCCGGTGGCGCAGCGCCTCGGCGGCCTGGACCTGGTGCTGGTCAGCGCCAACGACCCGGCCGCGATGATCCGGCACTCGGGCGAGTGCCGGGACCGCGGCTACTCCTTCGTCGCCGACCCGTCGCAGCAGCTCGCCCGGATGGACGGCGCGGACGTGCTCGGCCTGGTCGAGGGCGCCGACTACCTGATGACGAACGAGTACGAGAAGTCGCTGCTGCAGAGCAAGGCCGGCCTGACCGACGAGCAGCTGCTCGACCGGGTCAAGGTGCGGGTCACCACGCTCGGCAAGCAGGGCGTGGAGATCGCCGGCCGGGAGATCGGCTCGTTCCGGGTGCCGATCGCGCGGGAGATCCAGGCGGTCGACCCGACAGGTGTCGGCGACGGTTTCCGGGCCGGCTTCTTCGCCGCGCTCGACTGGGGCGTCGGCCTGGAGCGGGCGGCCCAGGTCGGCTGCCTGCTCGCCGCGCTCGTGCTGGAGAACTTCGGCGGTCAGGAGTACGAGGTCCGCCGGGACCTGTTCGTGAAGCGACTCGCCGAGTCGTACGGGGACGCGGCCGCCGAGGACGTCCGGCCGCACCTGCTGTGACCGGCCCGGCCGCCGGGCTGGACCCGAACGCGGCCCGCCCCGGCTCCGGCCAGCCGGTGCTCGTCGCGTTCGCCGGGCTGCCGGGTGTGGGAAAGAGCACCCTGGCCGCCCGGGTCGGCGCCGCGCTGCGCGCCCCGGTCCTGCCGGTCGACCCGGTCGAGCGCGCCCTGCACCGCTACGGGCTCACTGGTGACGTGCCCGGGATGGCCGCCTACGGCGCTGTCGCCGGGCTGGCCGAGGTGCAGCTCGGCCTGGGGCTCAGCGTTGTCGTCGACGCGGTGAACCCGGTCGCCAGTGCCCGGGGCCTCTGGCACGACGTGGCCGAACGGGCCGGGGTGCCGCTGCGGGTGATCGAGGTGCACTGCGGCGACGAGGCGGAGCACCGCCGCCGGGTCGAGGCGCGCCCGCCCGAGGACGGCACCTGGGAGCTGACGCTGCGCCGCCGGGCCGAGTACGAGCCGCTGATCGGCCCGCGTCTGGTGGTCGACACCGCGGTGGAGGCCGACCCCCTGCCCGGCATCCTCGCCTACCTGCGCTGACTGCCGGCGGCGTGCGTTAACAAGGGGCCCTTCCTCTACCGGAGGCGTTAAGAAGGGGCCCTTCCTTACACGCGGACGTCGTAGGCGGGCCCCTCGTGCGCCGCCAGGAACTCGTGGCCGCGCATCCGGCACCACGCCGGGATGTCGACGGCCGCCGCCGGGTCGTCGGCCAGCACCCGCACCACCGCGCCGGCCGGCAGGCCGGGCACCAGCCGGGCGAGATTGATCACCGGCAGCGGGCAGCGCTGCCCCCGGCAGTCCAGCACCTCGTCCGGCTCGCTCAAAGTGCCATCTCCGTTCCCGACTGCGGGGCTCGCAGGAGCGGCTCACTCCTCGCGCTCACAGGTCCGTCACCCCGGCCTCCGCCCGCAGGTCCGCCACGATCCCGGGCAGCTCGGCCAGGAACCGGTCCACGTCCGCCTCGGTGGTCTCCCGGTGCAGCGACACCCGTACGTTGCCGTGCGACAGCACCCCCATCGCCTCCAGCACGTGTGACGGGCGCAGCGTCGAGGACGTGCAGGACGACCCGGAGGACACCGCGAACCCGCGCCGGTCCAGCGCGTGCAGCAGCGCCTCGCCGTCGACGTACAGGCAGGAGAACGTCACCAGGTGCGGCAGCCGGTCCACCGGGTCGCCGACCACCTCCACGTCCGGCACCTCGGCCGCCACCCGCGCCCGGATCCGGTCCACCAGCGGGCCCAGCCGGGCCGCCTCGGCCGCCGCGTCGGCCGCCGCCGCGCGCAGGCTCGCCGCCGCCGCGACCACCGCCGGCAGGTTCACCACCCCGGGGGTACGCCCCGACTCCCGCTCGTCGTCCGGGTACGGCGACTCCCAGCGGGTGCCCTTGCGCACCACGAGCAGCCCCACACCGGGCGGCCCGCCCCACTTGTGCGCGCTGGCGGTCAGTACCGACCAGCCCGCCGGCAGCGGCACCCGGCCGGCCAGCTGTGCCGCGTCCACGTACAGCGGCACGCCCGCATCCGCGCACAGCTCCGCCGCGGCGGGCACCGGCTGCACAGTGCCCACCTCGTGACTGGCCCCGATCAGCGCCGCGAGGGCCACGCCGGGCGCGGCCACCGCCGCCGCCCAGGTGTCCAGGTCCAGCCGGCCCGACCGGTCCACGGGTACGGACACCGCCGCGCCGCCACCTGCGGTGTGCCGCTGCGCGGCGTGCAGCACCGCCGAGTGCTCGATCGCCGAGTGCACCAGCGTCGCCCCGGCCCGCCGCCGCCCGGCCAGGCCACCGAGCACCGCGGCGTGTGCTGCCGCCGTACCGCTGGGGGTGAAGGACAGCTCGTCGGCGCGGACGCCGAGCGTCTGCGCGGCGGCCTCCCGGGCGGCGTCGAGGAGCTGGCGGGCGCGGCGGGCCGCCGAGTAGAGCCGGGCCGGGTCGGCCCAGCCGTCGTCCAGGGCGGCCAGCATCGCCTGCCGCGCGACCGGATGCAGCGGGGCCGCGGTGGCGGCGTCCAGGTAGACCGGGGAGGCGCTCATGAGGTTCCACGCTATCGCCCGGTTACGCCCAAGATCCCCCCGAAGGGGGTGGACAGCGACCCCAAGACGGCCTGGCCGGTCATGGTCGAGTAATCTGCGACCGTCGGTGACGCCTTTGCCGTCGGTGTCAGGGAGAACAACCGCCGCGGCGCGCTAGGGAGGCAGGACCAGGTGGTCGCAAGGAGTTCGGAGGTACGGCGCTCGGCCGTACGGGACAGCGCTTCCCCGGGGGCCGGTGTGCGCCGGCGGCGTGGTGCTGGTCGAATCGCCGGGCTCGGTCTCGGCGCGGCGGTGCTGCTGGTCTCGCTCACCGGCTGTGACGTCGGCAAGGCGTTCGGCGGGTTCGGCTGGCCGCAGGGCGGCATCACGCCCGAGTCGCAGCGCATGTACGACCTGTGGATCGCGTCCTGCATCGCGGCGCTCGCCGTCGGCGTGTTCGTGTGGGGCCTGATCTTCTGGTGCGTGGTCCGCTACCGCAAGCGCGGCAACGAGCTGCCGGTGCAGACCCGCTACAACCTGCCGATGGAGTTCCTCTACACCATCGCGCCGATCCTCGTGGTCTCCGTGCTCTTCTACTACACGGCGGTCGTGCAGACCGACGTGAACAAGCAGTCGAGGAACCCGGACGTCACCGTCGAGGTCGTCGCGTTCAAGTGGAACTGGCAGTTCAACTACCGCGACGGCCAGGGCCCGGAGGCCAACACCGTCGCCTCGGTGCTCGGCACCAGCGAGGTCATCCCGATCCTGGTGCTGCCCAGCGGGCGCTCGATCCGCTTCGAGGAGACCAGCCGCGACGTCATCCACTCGTTCTGGGTGCCGGAGCTGCTGTTCAAGCGGGACGTCATGCCGGGCAACGTGCGCAACACGTTCGAGGTCTCCAGCATCGACCAGGAAGGCGCGTTCGTCGGCCGCTGCGCCGAGCTGTGCGGCAGCTACCACGCCTTCATGAACTTCGAGCTGCGGGTCGTCTCGCCGGAGAAGTACGACCAGTTCCTGGCGGCCAAGAAGGCCGGCAAGTCGACCCAGGAGGCGCTCGGCGAGATCGGTGAGGAAGAGTACGCCACCGAGACGAAGCCGTTCGACACCCGGCGCGACGTGAACAACTTCAACCCGTCCGACGCGTCGGCCGGCGCGGGAAGCTGAGGGGTTCGGCATGAAGACCGAGTGGAAGATCTTCCTGACCATCGCCACGTTCCTCCTCGGCGCGACGATCCTCTACGGCGCCTGGACGTACGGCGACAGCGGCGGCCACATCGAGTGGATCGGCACTGTGGCGCTGCTCCTGTCCTTCCTGCTCTGCGCGATGTGCGGCGGCTTCTTCTGGTTCGTCTCCCGCCGTATCGACCTGCGCCCCGAGGACCGGCCGGACGGCGAGATCGCCGACGGTGCCGGCGAGGTCGGCTTCTTCAGCCCCGGTAGCTACTGGCCGTTCGGCCTGGCGCTGGCCGCCGCGATCGCCGGCCTGGGCCTGGTGTTCTGGCAGTTCTGGCTGCTGGGACTGGGCCTGGTGGCGGTCGTCTTCGCCAGCTGCGGGCTCCTGTTCGAGTACTACTCGGGCACCCGCCGTACCGCCGAGCACTGACCCGAGCACCACCGCAGGCCCGCCACCCCCACCGGGGCGGCGGGCCTGCCGCTTTCCCTCCTCTGGCAGCCCTTGCCCTCCGCCCGCCCGTCCCCGTCGATCATGAAGTTGACGGCACTGGCGGTCCTTTTTGTCCCCGCCAACCTCATGATCACCGCTCGTGCGGCCGGCCTGGTGCCCGCTCCGCCCCGAGACGCACCACCCGGGCTCACACTCACCGGGCTGTTCCGATCGCCGGGAGCACCGTCCCACTTGCCATGGCCACAGGAGATCTTGGAGGGAAAGCGCTCCTATGGCGGCCATTTCCTTCCAAGATCTGGCTCGCCGCGCGGCTCGTCCGATGGGCGGAACCGCAGTCCGCTCCCAACGCCGGGTGCCGTGACGGCCCACCGCCGGCACTCCCGCCCAAGGCCCCACACCCGCCCCCCCTGCGCCCCCGGCGAGCGTCGGTCACCGTGCGCTCCGCGCCGCCCGTCCCCGTTGACCAAGGAGTTTGCGGCACTTTCACGCGCCGCCGGTGACACAAACCCCTTGATCACCGCTTCGGAAGGGGAGCGCGCCCGCCACCTGCCGGCCATTAAGCGGTGATCAAGGAGTTTGTGTCCGCTTGGACGGGCGTGGGTGACACAAACTCCTTGATCACGAGCGGCGGACGGTGGGGCTGTCGGGCGTGGCGGGGAGGGGAGGGGGTGGGGAGGGGCGCCTGCGCGGCGCGGAGGCGCAGAGAGGTGCGGACAGGCGCGGCGCAGAAGGGCGGCGGGAAGGCGAGTGGAGGTCAGGCGGCCTTGGGGTGGGACGGCCGGCGAGGGGCGCGGCGGCTCGACAAGCGGGTCGGACGGAACGTGAAGGTGGCGATCACCACTGCCGCGCCGCAACCGGTGCAGATCAGCTCCGGGCAGTCGGCGCCGTGCCCGTCGCCGCACGGCGGCGCCTCGAACAGCACGACGCCCTCGCAGGTGTCACAGTGCAGCTCGCGGTCAGACACGGGTGGCTCCTCTCGCTCCGGGCACCGGTCGGGGCGGGGAGCCGCCGGCCGGTGGACCAAAGGCTCGGCTGGATCGCAGGTCCAAAACGGAAAATAACTCCCGTGTAGTTTGGCACGCGGGTATGACAACACCCGCGTCAGGCCGCCGTCAGGCGGCGCGCGCCACCTCGAGCCAGCGCTCCAGCGCTGCCGCTGCGGCGCCCGAGTCGACCGCCTCGGCGGCGCGGTCCAGGTTGGCCCGCAGCGCCTCGTGCAGATCGCCGTCGAGCGGGCCCTGGGTCGCCAGCGCCACAGCCGCGTTGACCAGCACCGCGTCCCGTACCGGGCCGGTCTCACCCGCCAGCAGCCGGCGTACCACGTCGGCGTTGTAGACCGCGTCGCCGCCGCGCAGGTCGGCCAGGGTGGCCCGGGGCACTCCGAGCTCCGCGGCGTCCAGCAGGGCCTCCGTGACGGTGCCCTGCTGGGCCACCCAGACCCGGGTGGGGGCGCCGGTGCTGAACTCGTCCAGGCCGTCCTCGCCGCGTACCACGATCGCGGAGTCGCCACGGGCCGCGAAGACGGCGGCCATCACCGGGGCCATCCGCTTGTCGAAGCAGCCCACGGCACCCGCGCGGGGCCGCGCCGGGTTGGTCAGCGGGCCGAGGAAGTTGAACGCGGTGGGTACGCCGATCTCGCGGCGGACCGGGCCGGTGTGGCGCATGCCGGGGTGGAAGCGGGCGGCGAAGCAGAAACCGATGCCGGCCTCGGTGACGCAGCGGGCCACCTGCTCGGGCGCCAGATCAAGGGGTACGCCGAGTTGCTCCAGCACGTCGGCGGTGCCGCAGGAGGAAGAGGCGGCCCGGTTGCCGTGCTTGACCACGCGCACCCCGGCCCCGGCGACCACGAGCGCCGCCATGGTGGAGATGTTCACCGTGTGCGCGAGGTCGCCGCCGGTGCCGACCACGTCCAGCGCGCTCGCGCGCACGTCCTCGGGCAGGTGCACCGGCACCGCGCGGGTCAGCATGGTCTCGACCAGGCCGCCCAGCTCGGCGGGCGTCTCGCCCTTGGTGCGCAGCGCCACGGCGAACCCGGCGATCTGCGCCGGGGTGGCCGAGCCGGCCATGATCTCGCCCATCGCCCACGCCGTGTCGGCGGTGGAGAGCTCCTCGCCGCGCAGCAGCGCGTTGAGCAGAAGCGGCCAGGTCCGTTCGCCCATGACGGGCCTCCCGAGCGGCGTGAGGAAAGCGGTTGGGGCACGCCACGGCCGCGTCGCCGTGGCGCGCGAAGGCCGGGGTCAGGCCGCGGCGTGGGTGCGGCGCAGCAGCTCCGCCACGGTGCTGCCGGCGACCACCGGGTCCAGCGGGTGGGTGAGGGTGGCGTCGACCTCGGCGTACGCGGCCAGCCAGCGGTCGGCGGCGCGGGCCAGCACCACGCAGGTCGGCGGCGCGTCGTCCCGGTCGTCCTTGATCTGGCGGGCGATGCCGATGCCGCCGCCCGGGCTCGCCTCACCGTCGAGCAGGAGCAGGTCGATCTCGTAGTCGTCGACCAGCCGGATGCACGCGTTGTAGTCGTCGGCCTCGACGAACTCGATCTCGATTCCCGGTGCCGGCCGGGTGCCAACGGCGAGTCGCATCCGGTCGCGGACCTTCGGGTCGTCGCTGTAGAGCAGGACGGTGCAAAGACGATCGCTCATCGTGACGTGGCTCCCACCTCGTAGCTGCCCGCTGATCGTAGCCGTTGTCACATCCGGGCCGTCGGCCCGCCCGGCCGGGCTCGGGGCGTACCCCGGAACGGGCCTCAGGCGCTCGCCTCCGCGGCGCGCTGGCGGGCCTCCTGGCGGTCCAGTTCGCGGTCGAGCCGGCGGGCCTCGCGCTCGGACTGCTTGACCCACTGGACGACCAGGACGGCGAGCATGGTGACGCTGACGAACTCGCCGCCGGCCCACAGGATGCCGCCGGCCACCACCTGGTCGTTCCAGGGGTCGGACCAGGACAGGTTGAGCGACGGGTACCAGTCGCCGCCGAACAGCGTGGTGCTCTGCATGATGGTCAGCCCGAGGACCGTGTGGAACGGCACCGAGAGCAGCATGAGGAGCGCGCGACCCGGGTACGGCCAGCGGCCGGGCAGCGGGTCCAGGCCGAGCAGCGGCCAGAAGAAGACGCAGCCGGTGGCGATGAAGTGCGCGTGGACCAGCTCGTGCGCCCACTCGTGGCGCAGGGTGAACTCGTAGAGGTCGGTGAAGTACAGCGCGAACGGGTTCACCACGAAGATGGCGAACGCCACAAGCGGGAAGCTGTAGACCCGGATCACCTTGCTGTGCACGATCGCGAGCAGCCGCTTGCGGGGCCGCACCGGCAGCGTGCGCAGCGCCAGCGTCACCGGGGCACCGAGCGCCAGGAAGATCGGCGCGACCATGGACAGCACCATGTGCTGGACCATGTGCACCGAGAGCAGCGCGGTGTCGTACGCGCCGAGGCCGGTGAGCGTGACCAGCGCGATGCCGCCGAGGCCGGGGCCGAGGAACGACACGGTACGGATGACCGGCCACCGGTCGCCGCGCAGCCGCAGCCGGTGCACCCCGTAGAGGTAGAGGCCGGCGGCCAGGACGATGCCCAGCGTGAGCCAGCTGTCCAGCCGGGTCTCGGTGAACACCCGGGTCACGGTGAACGGCGGCGGGGCGCCCTCGCCTCCCGCCGCCAGCGTCGCCGGAACAGCCGAGGTGACGGCGCGGATCTGATCGACGTGCAGCACGCTTTTCAGGGTAGGTCAGGCGAAGCGGACCACCACGATCGGGCCACGAAAGGGCCGGGTTTGGCACCCCGCTGATCGTCGGTCCCGGTCAGGGGCAATAATGACCGCGTGACTGCGGCCCCAGCCATTGACAAGAGCCGGATCCACTCCCTGACCCGACCCAACATGGTCAGCGTCGGGACGATCGTGTGGCTCTCCAGCGAACTCATGTTCTTCGCGGCGCTGTTCGCCATGTACTTCTCCATCCGCGCTGCGGCGCCGGAGCAGTGGGAGAAGCACACCGAGGTGCTGAACATCCCGTACGCGACCACGTTCACGGTGATCCTGGTGCTCTCCTCGATCACCTGCCAGATCGGCGTGTTCGCGGCCGAGCGCGGCGACGTCCACGCCCTGCGCCGGTGGTTCACGATCACCTTCGTGATGGGTCTGATCTTCGTGCTCGGTCAGCTGAACGAGTACCGGACCCTGGTGCACGAGGGTGTGAAGATCAACGAAGACGGTTACGGGTCGATGTTCTACCTCACCACCGGCTTCCACGGTCTGCACGTGACCGGCGGTCTCATCGCCTTCGTGATCTTCATGATCCGTACCACGATGGGCCGGTTCACCCCCGCCCAGGCGACCTCGGCGATCGTCGTGTCCTACTACTGGCACTTCGTGGACGTCGTGTGGATCGGGCTCTACGTCATGATCTACTGGCTCCAGTGATCTTGGCGCGTCACGAACCGCGCCGCTGCTCCGTCCCCTGAGACAAGGTCCAACCGGTTAAGGACACAGGTCATGACTTCTGACAACGACCGCCGACGCGGTCTGCTCGCGCGGCTGCGCGGGCGGCCCGTGGCGCGCAGCAGGGGCCGCCGCCGGCTGGGCGCCGCGGTCCGGCTGTTCGCCGCGCTGATGCTGGCCGGCGGTGCCTACACCGTCTTCGCCCCCGGCGTGCAGGCGCAGGACAACCCTCCGTTGACCGCCGCAGGCAACGAAGGTAAGGCGCTGTTCGACGTGAGCTGTGTGACCTGTCACGGTCGCAACGCCCAGGGCGTCGAGGGCCGCGGTCCGAGCCTGATCGGCGTCGGGTCGGCCTCGGTGGAGTTCCAGGTCAGCAGCGGTCGCATGCCGATGGCCCGGCAGGAGGCCCAGGCCATGCGCAAGCCCCCGCAGTTCACCGACGAGCAGGTGCGCCAGCTCGGGCAGTACATCCAGGAGCTCGGTGGCGGCCCGGAGGTGCCCAACGGCGACCTGCGTGAGGGCGCCAACCTGTCCACCGGCGGTGAGCTGTTCCGGATCAACTGCTCGCAGTGCCACGCCTTCGGCGGCGGCGGCGGCGCGCTGTCCTCCGGCAAGTACGCCCCGAGCCTCGCCCCGGCGAGCGACCGGCAGATCTACGCCGCCATGCTGAGCGGCCCGCAGAACATGCCGGTGTTCGGCGACAACCAGATCACGCCCGAGGAGAAGGCGGACATCATCGCCTACATCCAGGAGACGCTGAAGCACGACGGCGACCCGGGCGGTTTCAACCTGGGCCGGTACGGCCCGTCGACCGAGGGTCTGGCGATCTTCCTGGTCGGCATCGTCGCGCTGGTCTTCGCGAGCCTGTGGATCGCGGGCAAGTCGTGACCGGACGGATCAATGCTTTCAGTGCTGTGGCGCCGACCCCCGGCGTCACCCGTAGCGAGGTGACGGCATGAGCACCCACACCGAGCACCAGGCTCAGCAGGGCCCGGAGCCGCTCGACGTGAACGACCCCCGGCTCTCCCGGTTCGACATCGTCCAGGAGGGCGCGCGGCGCGACGACATCGAGATCGTCCACTACGAGGCGCAGGTCGTCCCGGGCAGCAAGGCCGAGCGCCGGCTGACCCGTACGGTCGCCCTGATGTTCCTGCTGACCGGCGTCTTCGCGACCGCCTTCCTGGTGGTCTACATCTGGTGGCCGTGGCAGTGGGAGCCGGGTCGCGGCGGCGACAAGCTCTACACGCCGCTGCTCGGCCTGACGCTGGGCCTGGCCCTGCTGGGCATCGGTTTCGGCATCCTGACCTGGGGCAAGAAGCTGCTGCCCAAGGAGGTCTCGATCCAGGACCGGCACGACCAGGCCGCCGACCCGGAGGGTCGCAAGATCACCGGTGAGACCATGCTCTACCTCGCCGACGAGGTGGGCGTGCGCCGCCGGCCGCTGCTCGGCATCTCGCTGCTCGCCGGTCTGGCACCGGTGGGCGCGGTGGCCGCGGCCCCGCTGATCGGTGGCCTGATCGAGCAGCCGCACAAGAACAACCAGATGTTCACCACCGGCTTCCAGCCGGGCGAGGGCGGCAAGAAGATCCGGCTGATCCGTGAGGACGGCCGCCCGATCCGCCCGGCCGACGTCAGCGTCGGCGGCCAGCTCACCGTGTTCCCGGGCATCGACGGCGGCGTGAGCAACCTGCACGCCGACTCGCCCACCCTGCTCATCCACCTGCGGGAGGACGACGCGCAGAAGTCGCGCGCCGCGAACGAGCGCAAGGGCCACGGCGACTACATGTGGGGCAACTACGTCGCGTACTCCAAGATCTGTACGCACGCCGGCTGCCCGGCCAGCCTCTACGAGCAGCAGACCAACCGCCTGCTCTGCCCCTGCCACCAGTCCCAGTTCCTCATCACCGACAACGCCAAGCCGATCTTCGGCCCGGCGAACCGGCCGCTGCCGCAGCTGCCGATCGAGGTGGACGAGGAGGGCTTCTTCGTGGCGAAGTCCGACTACACCGAGACCATCGGTCCCGACTTCTGGGAGCGGCCATGAAGCGCCGAAAGTTTGATGCAGCAGCGCTGCCGGCCAAGAGCGCGCGGGCGGTGGACGACCGCTTCCAGGTGGCCACGCCCCTGCGCAAGCTGCTGAACAAGGTCTTCCCCGACCACTGGTCCTTCCTGCTGGGCGAGATCGCGCTGTTCTCGTTCATCGTCCTGCTGCTCACCGGCGTCTTCCTGACGTTCTTCTTCGAGCCGGCGATGACGGAGGTCATCTACAACGGCAGCTACGCCCCGCTGCGGGGCACCCCGATGTCGGCCGCCTACGCCTCCAGCCTGGACATCTCGTTCGATGTCCGCGGTGGTCTGATCATGCGGCAGATGCACCACTGGTCGGCCCTGCTGTTCATGGCCGCGATCGTGGTCCACATGCTGCGGGTCTTCTTCACCGGCGCGTTCCGCAAGCCGCGTGAGACCAACTGGATCATCGGCTCGCTGCTGTTCTGGGTCGGCTTCCTGGCCGGCTTCACCGGCTACTCGCTGCCGGACGACGGCCTGTCCGGCACCGGCCTGCGGATCGCCTCCGCGATCATCCTGTCGATCCCGGTGATCGGTTCCTGGGTCAGCTCGTCGATCTTCGGCGGGGAGTTCCCCGGCACCATCATCATCAGCCGCTTCTTCATCGCCCACGTGCTGCTCGTCCCGGGCCTGCTGGTGGCGCTGATCAGCGTCCACCTGGGCCTGGTGTTCAAGCAGAAGCACACCCAGTGGCCCGGCCCCGGCCGGACCAACGACAACGTGGTCGGCGAGCGGATGTTCCCGCGCTACGCGCTCAAGCAGGGCGGCTTCTTCATGGTCGTCTTCGGCGTGATCGCGCTGCTGGGCGGCCTGTTCCAGATCAACCCGATCTGGCTGTTCGGCCCGTACGAGGCGTGGGTCGTCTCGGCGGCCAGCCAGCCCGACTGGTACGTCATGTTCCTCGACGGCTCGACCCGGCTCATGCCGGGCTGGGAGATCCACATCCCGATCGGCAACGGGTACGTCATCCCACCGTTGTTCTGGCCGACGGTGGTGCTACCCGGAATCCTGGTCGGCCTGTCCACGATGTATCCGTTCCTGGAGGCACGCCGCCTCAAGGACTACAAGCACCACAACCTGCTCCAGCGGCCCCGGGACGTTCCGGCCCGGACCGCCGTGGGCGCCATGGCGCTCGCCTTCTACATCGTGCTGACCCTCTCCGGCGCCAACGACGTCATCGCGGACAAGTTCCACATCAGCCTGAACGCGATGACCTGGGGCGGCCGGATCGGCCTGCTGATCCTCCCGCCGATCGCGTACTACATCACGTACCGGATCTGCCTGGGTCTGCAGCAGCACGACCGGGAGGTGCTGGCCCACGGCGTGGAGACCGGCATCATCAAGCGGCTGCCCGACGGCCGGTTCGTCGAGGTCCACCAGCCGCTCACCTCGGCCGAGGGCCACGACGGTCACCCGCCGGCGCTCGACTACGTCGGCTGGGTGGTGCCGAAGAAGATGAACCGGCTCGGTGCCCTCGGCCCGGCGATCCGGGGCTTCTTCTACCCGATCGAGAAGCCGGCCGAGGCGCCGGTCTCGCCGGGGCACCCGCCGGTCGAGGCACGGCCGGAGCGGGAGGAGATCGGCAGCGGCGAGAGCCGTCGCTGACCCTCCCCGGTACGACTGACAGTGGCGCCCGCCGGATCATCCGGCGGGCGCCACTGCCGTTTCCGGCCCGGACGTCCGGTTGCCTCCCGAGCACGCCCGGAGGCCGGTGCGCCGACCGCCGTCGCCCCCGACACGGACGGGTGGAATCGCAGGAATAACCCCGGTCAGCCGGGTATCCGTGCGGTCCGACGTCTCATGGGGGAGGAACGAATGTTGGGAATCAAACGCCTGGGCCTGCTGGCCGCGCTGGTGGTCGTGGGGCTGGCGCCCGCCGCCGCGGCGCAGGCGGCGGCACAGCCGTCGACGCAGGACACGCAGTACCTGCAGGCGGTGCACCAGGTCAACCTGTTCGAGATCACCGCCGGTAACCTGGCCCAGCAGAAGGGCCAGAACCAGCAGGTCAAGGACCTGGGCAAGATGTTCGTGACGGACCACACCCAGCTGGACCAGACGGTGCAGTCGACCGCGCAGCAGCTCAACGTGCAGTTGCCGGCCGATCCGACCGCCGACCAGCAGAAGGTCCTGGACAAGCTGAACAACCTCAGCGGCGCCGAGTTCGACAAGGCGTGGGTGACCGCGCAGCTCGCCGGTCACGTCCAGGCGATCCAGGCCACCCAGACCGAGATCTCGCAGGGCTCGGAACAGTCGGTGGTGCAGATCGCGCAGGACGCGCTGCCGGTCCTCCAGGCGCACTACGACGCGCTTGTGGCCCTGGCGCAGACCCTGGGCGTCCCGGTGCCGCAGACCAGCGCCAGCGGCACGCCCAGCCCGGGCGGCACCACGTCCCCGGGTGGCACCGAGTCGCCGGCTCCGGGCGGCACCGAGACCGAGGCGCCCGCTCCGGGCACCACGGAGACCCCGGTGCCCAGCCAGAGCTGACGTACCGCACGGTCGACGGTGACCGGTCCGCCCCGCCAGGGTGGGCCGGTCACCGGCTCGTGTCAGTCGGCGTTCGCCAGCCCGATCGCGAACGCCGACTCCAGGTCGTGCTGCGAGTAGGCGCGGAACGCGATGTGCGACTCGGTGTTCAGCACGCCCGGCACCTTCGAGATGCTGCCGGCGATGACCTGCGCGATCTGCTCGAACTCCCGGACCCGGACCATGGCGACCAGGTCGACGTGCCCGGCCACCGAGTAGACCTCGCTGACGCCGGGCAGGTCGGCCAGGGCCTCGGCCACCTCGGGGATGGAGTCGGTGGCGCAGTCGATCAGCACGATCGCGGTGATCACGGGACGTTTCTCCGTTCGTCGGCGACGAGGCCAATGCTAGAGCCAGTGACCCTCACCGCGCCGCCGGGACGGTCAGGTCGTCCCCGGCCCGGATCACCTCGCGCAGGCGTTCCCCGGCCGCGACGCGCGCGCCCGGCCACACCACCGACCGGTCCACGTCGCCGTGCACCACCGCCCCGGCGCCGACCACCGAGCCGGTGACCCGGCCGGTCACCGTCGCGGTCGGGTCGACCAGCCCGTCCGGGCCGGCCGCGTGCAGGTTGGCGGCCAGGTAGTCGGCCGGGGTGCCGGTGTCGTAGAACGTGCCCCGGTAGGGCACCACGGTCAGCTCGCCGGCTGCCTCCGCCGGCCGCCACACGGCCCGGACCAGGTCGCCGAACGTGGCCGGCAGGTCGCGGACCAGCCGCCAGGGCAGCAGCGAGAAACCCACGAAGTCGTGGCCGCCGAAGGTGCCGGGGGCGTCCGGGTCGCCGGCGGGCCGGCCGAGCAGGCGTACGCCATGCCCGTCCCACCCGTCCAGCAGCGCGGCGATGTCCTCGCCGGGTGGCGCCTGCGGATCGGCCAGGTACGCGTCGGCGTTGCCGACCAGCACGCCCCGGCCGTCGATCCAGTCCCGCAGCCGGCCCACACCACCGGCGGTGCCCAGCGGAGCGCCCGGCTCGACGGACAGGTGTGCCCGCCCGCCCACCCGTGCGATCACCTGGTCACCCAGGTAGCAGGCGTTCACCGCGACCCGGCGTGGGCCGGTCAGGCCGAGCCCGGCCAGCCGGGCCAGCGCCCGGTCGAGCAGCGGGACGTTGCCGACCGGGCAGAGCGCCTTCGGCACCCGCTCGGTGAGCGGACGCAGCCGGGTGCCCTCGCCCGCGGCCAGCACCACGGCGCACACCTCGACGGCCGGGGCCGCGACACCCGCGTACGGGACCGGGGTGCTCACGGGGCCGGCGGGTGCTCGCCGGCGCGCGGGCCGATGCCGTAGTACCCGAGCAGGTTGGCGGTGGCGCGGCTGAGCCGGGGCAGGTCGTCGAGCGGATGGAAGGCCGCCTCGATGACCTCGGCCCCGTCCACCTTCAGCTCGGTGCGCGACGCCGGCACCTCCGCCTCGAAGACCACGTCGACCCAGCCCTTGGCGTGCACCACCGCGTTCGGCACCGCCGGTCGCAGCGCGTCGGGGGACAGGCGGACGCCGGACTCCTCGTACAGCTCGCGGGCGGCGCCGACGACCGGGGCCTCGCCGCGTTGCAGCAGCCCGGCGGGCAGCGTCCAGCTGTACCCGGGCGGCTGGCGCAGCAGCAGGAGACGGCCCGCGCCGGTGGCCTCCGCGTCCCGCAGCAGGGTGACCGCGCCGACGATGTACTTCGGTACGGCCAGCCGGACCAGCCGCCGCCGCAGCGGGACCGGAAGCCGGTAGAAGAACTTGTAGCCGAGGGCCCGTCCGGTGGCACGCGCGCGGGGGATCATGCCGTTCAGGCTAGTGGTCCCGGCGCGGGCCGGCTCCG
Organism: Micromonospora sp. NPDC049151; assembly: GCF_040648395.1. Taxonomy (NCBI): domain Bacteria; kingdom Bacillati; phylum Actinomycetota; class Actinomycetes; order Micromonosporales; family Micromonosporaceae; genus Micromonospora; species Micromonospora sp. NPDC049151. Next base: position 205,663 of record NZ_JBEZDP010000006.1, on the reverse strand, counting down.
TCTACTGCCTGTGGTCGACCAGATCGATCAGCTGCTGGACCACCGTGTCCGGCTCGACGGTGCGGTCGAAGACCGCCACCAGCAGCGTCTCCAGGTCGGGGTAGCCCAGTTCCTCGGACAGCCGCAGCAGCGGAAGGTCGTTGGCCAGCCCCCGGTTGTGCTTGCGCAACGCCAGGCCGATCGAGGCCCGGCCGAGCCGGACCTTGTCGGCGATCGAGATGCCCGGCTCGGTGTGCTCGGCGAACCAGCGGTTGATCTGCATCTGGGCGTGCGGGGACTTGACGAAGCCCAGCCACTCCCGGCGCGGGCCGCGCGGGGCCACGTCCGCCTCGAATCCGCTCTCCGCGTCGTTCTCGGTGAAGATCTCCACCACGTCGCCCTCCTCCAGTTCGGAGGCGAGCGGCGCGAGCCGGCCGTTGATCCGGGCCGCCAGGCAGTGGTCGCCGCGCTCGGTGCCCAGCTCGTACGCGAGGTCGACAGGGGTCGCGCCGGCTGGCAGCACCACCTGCCGCCCGTCGGCGACCACCTGGATCTGCGCCTCGGACAGGTCGCAGCGCAGCGACTCCATGAACTGCGTCGGGTCGACCGTCTCCTGTTCCCAGTCGAGCACCCGGCGCAGCCAGGCCAGTTCGTCCGTCCGGTCGACGGCCCGGCCCGCGGTGCGGGGGAAACGGTAGTGGGCGGCCACGCCGTACTCCGCCGAGCGGTGCATCTCGGTGGTGCGGATCAGCACCTCGACGGTGCGGTCCTGCGGCCCGCAGACGCTCGTGTGCAGCGACCGGTAGAGGTTGTTCTTCGGGGAGGCGATGAAGTCCTTGAAGCGGCCCGGCACCGGACGCCAGAGCCCGTGCACGGCGCCCAGCGCGGCATAGCAGTCGGTCGCCGGACCGTCCACCACGATCGCGATGCGGGGCAGGTCGTACGGGGCGGCGTGGTCGCCGGCGACGGTGTCCTTCCAGATCGAGTAGAGGTGCCGGGGGCGGGGGGAGACCTCGGCGTCGACCCGGTTGCGGCGCAGCGCCACCCGGGTGCGGGCCACCACGTCGGCGAGGTAGGCGTCCCAGCCGGGCCGGTCGTGCACGAACCGGGCGATCCGCGCGTGCTCCTCCGGCCGCAGGTGCAGCAGCACCACGTCGTCCAGCTCGCGCTTGAGCGTCTGGATGCCCAGCCGGTCACAGAGCGGGACCAGCACCTCCTGGGTCTTGCGGGCGATCCGCTCCCGGGACGCCGCCGAACGGACGCCGAGCGTACGCATGTTGTGCAGCCGGTCGGCCAGCTTGATCACCAGCACCCGGACGTCCTTGCCGGCCGCCACGATCATCTTGCGGACGGTCTCCGCCTCGGCGGCCTTGCCGTAGAACGCCTTGTCGAACTTGGTCACGCCGTCGACCAGGTGGGCGACCTCGCGGCCGAAGTCCTCCTGGAGCGCCTGGAGCGTGTAGCGGGTGTCCTCCACCGTGTCGTGCAGCAGGGCGGCGACCAGCGTGATGGTGTCCATGCCGAGGTCGGCGCAGATCTGCGCCACCGCCAGCGGATGGGTGATGTACGGCTCGCCGCTCTTGCGGAACTGGCCGCGGTGCATGTTCTCGGCGATCGTGTAGGCCCGGCGCAGCACCGAGGCGTCGGCGCTCGAATGGATGCCGCGATGGGCGCGGACCAGTGTGGTGACCGGGTCGCCGTCAGCGGTGGGCCAGGTGAGCAGGGAACGCAGGCGGCGGGTGAGCGGCAACTCGCCCTGGGTCGGGAGCGCGCCACCCAGGGCGGCGCCGTGTCCGGCGTCGACGTCCACCTGGGACACCTCCTCACCCCGGCCCTCGGCCACCGGGAACCGGCGGCCGGGAGCAGAGCCCGCGAATCGGGCAGGTCTGCACTCCTTTAACAGACTAAGGGAGGCGAGGTAGTCCGATCGGTCAGTTGGTCATGAGCGTTCGGTCGAGAGTTTGGCGGATCCGCCACCCTCCGCCTTCGCCAGCAGGTCGCGGAAACGCCCCGCGCCGGCCACCGGCGAGGCCCATCCGGCGGTCGTCTCGACCAGCCTTGTCTCCGGTCGCTCCAACCAGGACAGGATCCGCTCGGTCTCCTCGGCGGTCGCGGCCGGCACCGGACCGTGCCCGGGCAGCACCGTCTCGGCGGTGGCCCGGATCGCGGTGATCGTGGGTCGCGGGTGGACACCGGGCGGGGACACCCCGGCCCCGGCGAGCCGGCCGTGCCGCACCAGCGCCAGCTCCCAGCCGCCCCGGGCGGCCGGGCGGGCGGCGGCCAGCTCGGCGATGCCTGTCAACGCGGCCAGCCGCTGCATCCGGACCGCCGCGCGCAGCACCGCCACCAGCCGGCCGCGTACCACCGCCGCCTCCTCGTAGCGCTGGGCGGCCGACAGCACCTCGATGCGGGCGAGCAGCGCGTCCACCACCACACCGGGGTCGTCGCTGGTGGCGGTGCGGAACGGGGTCGCCGCGCGGTCGTCGTACTCCTCGGGGGTGATCCGGTGCTCGCAGGGCGCCGGGCAGCGACCCAGCTCGGCCAGCGCGCAGGCCGGCATGGTGGTGCGCCGGGAGAGCCGGTGCGTGCACTGCCGCAGCGGCACCGCGTCGTGGAAGCCGGCGGCGGCCAGCTCCGCGGCCTGCCGGGACCGGAACGGCCCCAGGTAGGCCGTGTCGGTGGGCGCGATGTCGCGCACGATCGACAACCGGGGGTACGCCTCGTCGGTGAGCTTCAGCCACACCTGGCGCTCCGGATACTTCGACCGGCGGTTGTACGGCGGCGCGTGCGCCGCGATCAGCCGCAGCTCGCGGACCTCCGCCTCCAGTGAGTGGGCGCACTCGACCGCCTCCACCCGTTCGGCTGCGGCGAGCATCTCGGAGATCCGGGCCCGCTTCTCGGCGGCGGTGAAGTAGCTGCGGACCCGGGTGGCGATGTCGCCGGACGTGCCGACGTAGAGCGGCCGGTCGTCGGCGGCCCGGAAGATGTAGACGCCCGGCACCTTGGGCAGCCCGTCGGCGAGGTGCCGCTTGCGGCGCTGGGTCGGGGTGACCGCGCGGGCGAACTCGATCGCCTCGCCGACCGTGTCGACCCGGTGCCCGCCGAGGCGGCCGATCAGCCCGTGCAGCACGTCGACGGTGGCCTTCGCGTCGTCCAGCGCCCGGTGGTTGGGCTGGGTGGCGGTGCGGAAGTAGGCGGCGAGCGTGCCCAGCTTGCGGTTGGGCACCTCGTCGCGGGTGAGCACCCGCCGGGCCAGCGCGGCCGTGTCCAGCACCCGGGGGTTGGGCCAGCGGTAGCCGTGCTTCGCGCAGGCCGCCTTGAGGAAACCCACGTCGTACGGCGCGTTGTGGGCGACGAGCACGGCGTCGCTGATGAACTCCAGGAAACTCGGCAGCACCTGCTCGATCGGCGGGGCGGGCAGCAGCATGGCCTGGGTGATGCCGGTGAGCACGGTGATGAACGGCGGGATCGGCACGCCCGGGTTGACGAGCGTGGCGAGCACGCCCAGCTCCTCCCCGCCACGGACCTTCACCGCGCCGATCTCGGTGATCCCGCCGCCGTCGGGCGCGCCCCCGGTGGTCTCCAGGTCGACCACGACGAAGGTGGTCGCGTAGAGCGGCAGCGCCGGGTCGACACCGCTGCCCGCCGGGTCCAGGCCGGCCAGCGACTCCTGGACGTACTCCGCTCGTGTCACCCGCGGGACGCTAGCGGCACGGTCCGACACTCCTGTCACTGCGGCCCCAGGAGATACCACGGGGGTACGATGAGAGATCGGCTCACTCACCGGGCGGTGGGCCCGTTCGGGGTGGGAGACTTGCCTCATGCCCCTCACCGAGCCGTACGACGACCACTCCTCCGCGGAGGAGCCGGTGGTCGGCGTGCCCGCTGACGAGGGCACACCGCCCGCTGCCGAACCCGAGCCCGTGCTGCCCGAGCCGGTCCGGCAGCGGATCGTCACGCTCACCGCCGCCGTGCTGCCCGGCCTGCCCGCCGACGAGGTGCCGGTGCCACTGCGGCGGGTCGCGAAGTTCGCCCCCAACCGCCGGGCCCGCCTCGGCGCGCCAGCGATCGCCGCCCAGCTCACCGCCGACCCGCTGTTCCGGCAGCGGATCACCGCCCGGGTGCTCGTCGACGCCGGTGACCTGGGCGCTGCGGTGGTCGAGGGCACCGCGCCGGCCGCCGCCGACCCGGTCGAGGTGGCCGCCCTGGCCTACCTGGCCCGGCCCCGGGGCTGGCGGGAACTGATCGAGGCCAGCGGCGAGGCGGTACGCGCCGAGGCCGACAGCGCGGTCGTGGCCGAGCTGGTCCGCGAGGCCGAGCAGCGGGCCGCCCGCGCCGAGCACGACCGGGCGGTGGCCCGGGTCGAGGCGGAGAAGCTGCGCGACGAGCTGGCCCGGGTCCGGGAGGAGCTGGGCCAGCTCCGCGAGGAGGCCCGCCAGTTGACACGTACCCTGCGGGAGACCCAGGCCCGCGAGCGCAAGGCCACCGAGCTGCTCGCCACCGAGCGGGGGCGGGCGGCCCGCGCCGCCGCCGACGCGGACGCCGAGCTGCGCCGCGCCCGGGCCCGGCTGGCCGAGGCGGAGGCCGCCGCCGGGGTGGCCCGGGCCAGCGCCAAGGAGGCCCGCTCGGTCGACGACGCGCGGCTGTGGCTGCTGCTGGAGACCATCGGTCAGGCCGCCGTGGGGCTGCGCCGGGAGCTGGCGCTCGACCCGGTGGACAAGCTCCCGGCCGACTTCGTCGCCGACGCGTTCGCCGAGCAGCCGGGCACCGCGCCGGCCGGGCCGTCGACGCGGGCCCGCGACACCGACGACCCGGCCCGCCTCGACCAGTTGCTCGCGCTGCCGCGGGCGCACCTGGTGGTGGACGGCTACAACGTGACGAAGCGCGGCTTCGGCGAGATGTCACTGGAGCAGCAGCGCAAGCGGCTGATCACCGGGCTGGGCGGGATCGCCGCGCAGACCGGGGACGAGGTCACTGTCGTCTTCGACGGCGCGGAGCGGATGCACGGCCTGCCCCCGGCGCCGCGCGGCGTGCGGGTGCTGTTCTCCCGCAAGGGCGAGACCGCCGACGAGCTGATCCGCCGCCTGGTGCGTGCCGAGCCGTCCGGGCGGCCGGTGGTCGTGGTCTCCTCCGACCGCGAGGTCGCCGACGGGGTACGCCGGCACGGCGCGTACCCGCTGGGCGCCGACTCGCTGCTGCGGCGCCTCGCCCGGTCCTGAGCCCGCTCCTCCTCCCGCTGCCTGATCGGCTCCAGCTCGGTGCGGTGGCGGGGTCGCGTGCGTGCCGATCGCGCCACTTCGGCGTACTGGTTCGTGTTCGCGGCGGCTGCTGCCTCGTTGTCCGGTTCTGTCGTACCCGAGCGTTAGCGTCGTGGTGACCGACGGTGGTGGCTCCTTCCCCGACCGCCACCGGCGACCCGTCAGGAGGCGTTGATGCTGATCGACTGCGACACCTGCGGCAACCGCGGCGCCGGCTGCTCCGGCTGCCTGGTGACCGCACTGCTCGACTCCGACCCGGCCGACCTGGGTCCGGCCGAGCACCGGGCGATCGAGGTGTTCGCCCGGGCCGGATTCGAGGTCGAGGTGCTGCCACCCGCGCCGGTCGCGGCGCCCGTGCCCGCCGCGACACGGGCGCCGGCACCCCGCCGTCCCGGCCGTCGCCGGATCGCCTGACACGCCCGCTGCCCGCTGCCGCCGCCGCGTACGCCGAGGCGAGGGTCCGCGGGTCACCGTCGGCGCGGGTCCGGCCGCGGCCCCTTCGGGTCAGCCGGCACCGTCCGGTCTCGGGTCTGCTTCGCCGACGGAAGCGGGGCGAGCCGCCTGGTGTTCCAGGTGTGATAGAGCCCGGAGAGGGCGGTGGCGATCGTCACCAGGTCGCTGGTCGGGGTGCCGATGAGAGTCAGCAGGATGCCGGTGGCCAGAACGGCCAGGAAGACGATCACGTCGAGATGGCGGCTGCGGTGCAGCGTCCGGTCCGTGCTCATGGCCTTACCTTTCGAGAGTCCTCTGCCCCGCCGCTCGGGGGGTGTGATTCGGTTGTAGCCGCAGCCGGACGGGCTGAGAGCCGAGCTTTTTCCACGCCTGCGCGAGCGCGCAGAAAGCGCAGGTCAGGAATTTTCCACGGAGCGGCGGCCGGCGCTCCGGAACGCCGGCCGATTGCTCCCGCGCGTAGCCTGAGGCCGACAGGGCATCCGTTCCTCCTGCCTCGATGGGTCAGCAGATGGCGGTGCAGCACGGCGGGAAGCGCGGGCGCCCGCGCAAGCCACTCGACCGCGCGGGTCTCGATCCGCACCTGCGAGTGCTCGCGGAAGACCTCCGCGCGTTGGTGGGCGACCGGTCGTTCGACGAGGTCGCCCGGGCGATCTACCGCTCTGTCGAGGGCGTGGCAGGTGCCTGCCGGGGTGAGGTGCTCAAGTCGCGTGCCGTCGTGGTGGCCGTGGCCAAGTACTGCGGCGGTGACGAAGAAGAGTGGAATCTCAGGTGGGGACTGGCCTACCTGCACCTGGAAGCGGCGGGGCGGCAGGACCTGCTCCCCAAACGCGGTGAGTCGCCGGACCGCGCGGCGCTGAGGGAGGCGGCCGCGGACGCGGAGACACTGCTGCGTGCCATTGGCGTCAGGCAGTTGGAACAGCGCCGGCTCGCTCTGCTCAAAGCCGAGCCACTGCTGGCCGAACTCGACGAGGAGCTGCCGACGGCGACGGAGAAGAACGGACGGAACGCGGCGGAGTGCTGGGCCGATCTCACCGATTACCTGAGGCGGCTCGTCCTGCTCTTCACCAACGACCCGATCCCGGCCGGCAACCGTGGCGACGCGGATCTCACCGTCGTCCTGAACCGGCTCTCCGAACTCGGAACACGGACCGGCGTCAGGGAATGGCAGACACTCGCCGCCCAGATCCGTGCCGCCTACGACCTCGCCCAGCACACCGGCTGGTACGCGGTCGATCCTCAGCACACCGGTCTCGCGGCGTACGGGGATGAATTCGCCCGCGTACGCGCCGAGGCCGGCCGCAGGGCTTCACAGCTTGCACGGGCAAGCGCGTACCTGGAAGCCAAGGCCGACCTCGTTCCGGCCGCAGCGGTGGACCGCGCCCGGTACGACCCACCGCGCAGCGGCTACCTCGGCGGCGCGATCCTTCTGGTGCTGCTGGGAATCCCCGTCACCGTGGGCCTCATCTGCGCCGGCGCCCCCACACCCGTCTGGGCCGTCGCGGGACTCGTGGTGATCCATGCGGCGGCGGCCTTCGTCGCGGCGGCGGCGCACGCCCGTCGGGACTGAGGCAGGGCGGTGCGCCGCCGGTCAATATGATGGGCGGTCACGGCGGGAGGGGAGCGGCATGACGCGGACGGGGTACCACGGCGGGGTGATTCGGTGACCCCGCGTGCCTGGGCGCTGCTGACCCTGGGCGGCCTGGCGGTCGCGCTGCTCGTGGCGGTGGTGCTGCTGGTGCCGTGGAGCCGGCCGCCGGCGCCCCGGGCCGACCAGCTCGCGGCGCTGCGGGACCTTCCGGCCGGGCAGGTGGCCCGGGGCCGGGAGTTCCACGGCGCGCTGCGTCCGGCGGCCTGGTCGGCGCTCGCGGTCGGGCTGGTGGTGGCGCTGCTGCTCGGGCTGACCCCGCTGGGCGGCCGCCTGGTCGAACTGGTCGGCCGGCCCTTCGGCGGGCACTGGGTCGCGCAGGCGGTGCTCGGCGGGCTGGCCGTCATGTTCCTCGCCGACCTGCTCACGCTGCCGTTCGCGGCCTGGCGCCGTACCGTGCTGGTCCGCTACGGGCTGAGCACCCAGAGCTGGGGTGGCTGGGCGGTCGACCTGCTCAAGTCGTACGCGGTCAGCGCGGTGATCGGCGCGTTGGTCCTGCTCGGCTTCTACACCGTGGTCCGGCTCGCCCCGCGCTGGTGGTGGGCGTTCGGCGCGGCCGGCGCGGCCGTCCTCGTGGTGGTGCTGTCGTTCGTGCTGCCGGTGCTCGTCGAGCCGGTGTTCAACCGGTTCACCCCGATGGAGCCGGGCCCGCTGCGCAGCGAGCTGACCGCGATGGCCGCCCGGGACGGCGTGCCGGTGCGCGACGTGCTCGTCGCCGACGCGTCCCGGCGTACCAGCGCGGTGAACGCCTACGTCTCCGGGCTCGGCCCGACGCGCCGGGTGGTCGTCTACGACACGCTGCTGCGCGAGGCCGAGCCGGCGGAGGTGACCAGCGTGGTCGCCCACGAGATGGGGCACGCCAAGGACCGGGACGTGTGGACCGGCACGCTGCTCGGCGCGCTCGGCGCCGCCGCCGCGGTGGTGGCGCTCTACCTGATCGGGTCCTGGACGCCGCTGCTGCGGCTCGCGGGCGTCGACTCGATCGCCCAGCCCCGGGCGTTCCCGCTGCTGATCGCGCTGGTCACGGTCGCCGGCCTGCTCGCCACGCCGGCACAGGCGCTCGTCTCCCGCCGGATCGAGTCCCGGGCCGACGCCCACGCGCTGGCGCTCACCGGCGACCCCGCGACGTTCGAGGCGATGCAGCGGCGGTTGGCCGGGGTCAACCTGGCCGACCCCGACCCGCCGCGCTGGGAGCGCCTCTGGTCGGCGACCCACCCGTCCACCGTGGAGCGGATGGCCGCCGCCCGCGCCTACGCCAGGGAGCACGGCCGATGAGCCGCACCTTGCTGATCACCAACGACTTCCCGCCGCGCCCCGGCGGCATCCAGTCGTTCGTCCACAACCTGGCGGTGCGCCAGCCGCCCGGCTCGGTCGTGGTGTACGCGTCGAGCTGGCGTGGTGCGGAGAAGTTCGACGCCGACCAGCCGTTCGAGGTGGTCCGGGAGCGGACCAGGGTGCTGCTGCCCACCCCGCTGATCGCCCGGCGGGCGGCGCGGCTGGCCCGCGCGTACGACTGCGACACCGTCTGGTTCGGCGCGGCGGCCCCGCTGGGGCTGCTCGCCGCGGGCCTGCGGCGGCGGGCCGGGATCCGCCGGGCGGTGGCGCTGACCCACGGGCACGAGGTCGGCTGGGCGGCGCTGCCCGGCGCCCGGTCGGCGCTGCGCCGGATCGGCCGGGGCGTGGACGTGACCACCTACCTCGGCGAGTACACCCGGGAGCGGCTGGCCCGCGTGCTGGACGGGCTGACCGAGCTGCGGCGGCTCGCACCCGGCGTGGACGTGGACACCTACCACCCGGACGTCGACGGCCGGCAGGTCCGATCGCGGCTCGGGCTGGCCGACCGCCCGGTGGTGGTGTGCGTGTCACGGCTGGTGCCCCGCAAGGGCCAGGACATGCTGATCCGCGCGCTGCCGGCGATCCGCCGCCGGGTGCCCGACGCCGCGCTGCTCGTGGTCGGCGGCGGACCGTACCGCTCGACGCTGGAGAAGCTGGCCCGGCAGACCGGGCTGGAACGCGACGTGGTCTTCACCGGGTCGGTGCCCTCGGCCGAGCTGCCCGCCCACTACGCGGCCGGAGACGTCTACGCGATGCCGTGCCGCACCCGCAACCGGGGCCTGGACGTGGAGGGTCTCGGGATCGTCTACCTGGAGGCGAGCGCTACCGGACTGCCGGTGGTGGCCGGCGACTCCGGTGGCGCCCCGGACGCGGTCCGCGAGGGGGAGACCGGGTACGTCGTCGGTGGCCGGGACGTGGCGCAGCTCGCCGACCGGGTGGCCACGCTGCTCGCCGACCGGGATCTGGCCCGGCAGTTCGGCGCCGCCGGCCGTGCCTGGGTGGAGCGGGAATGGCGCTGGGAGACGCAGGCGCAGCGGATGGCCGCCCTGCTGGCCGGCTGACCGCGCGCTGGCCGGATCCCGCGCGCCGGCTGGATCAGGCGGCGCGGGCCGGATCAGGCGGCGGGCCGGCCGGTCAGGAGCGGCGCCGGCCGGGTCAGGAGGCGGCGTCTACGTGGGCGGGTACCCGGCCCAGGTGCGGCGCGGCCGCGCCGGGACGGCCGAAGTGCCAGCCCTGACCGGCGTCGCAGCCGATCGCGCGCAGCCGGTCGGCCTGGTCGGCCGTCTCCACGCCCTCGGCGGTGACGGTGAGGTCCAGCGCGTGGGCCAGCGAGACGAGCGAGGCGAGGATCCGCTCGTCGGTGCGGCTGCCCGGCGCGCGCAGGCCGGTCACGAACTCGCCCGCCACCTTCAACTCGTCGACCGGCAGGTCCCGCAGGTACGCGAGGTTGCAGTACCCGGTGCCGAAGTCGTCTATGGCGATCCGGACACCGAGGTCGCGGAGCACCCGCAGGGCCCGCACCGGCTCGACCACGGTGCTCATCATGGTGCTCTCGGTGATCTCCAGTTGCAGGCGGTGCGGCGGCAGGCCGGTGTGCCCGAGCACGCCGCGTACCTCGGTCACCAGGTCGCTGCGGTGCAACTGCCGGACGGCGAGGTTGACGCTGACGAACGGCGCGTCCCCGTCCACGCCCGGCCAGCTGCCCGCCTCGCGGCACGCCTCGGCCAGCACCCAGCTGCCGAGCCGGACGATCAACCCGGTCTCCTCGGCCAGCGGGATGAAGCTGTCCGGCCGCAGCACACCCAGCTCCGGGTGACGCCAGCGCACCAGCGCCTCCATGCCGAGCACCCGCCCGTCCCGCAACGACGTCAGCGGCTGGTAGTCGAGGTAGAACTCGCCCCGGTCCAGCGCGGCGGGAATCGCCGCGGACAGCGCGTACCGGGCCAGCTCCCGGCGGTTGCGGTCGGCGTCGAACAACGACCAGCGGGCCCCGCCGGCGGCCTTGGCCCAGTGCAGCGTGCTGTCGGCCGCGCGCATCAGATCCATCGGCGAGGTGCCCGCGACCGGCCGCTCCACGATGCCGATGCTCGCGGACACGGTCAGCTCGTGGCCCTCGACGAGCGCCGGCTCGCGTACCGTCGCCAGCGCCGCCTCGGCGACCTTCACCGCGTCGTCGGTGCCGGCGGTGCGTTCCACGAGGATCACGAACTCGTCGCCGCCGAGCCGGGCCACCAGGTGTTCACCGAGCGCCCGGTGCAGACGCTGGGCCACTGTCACCAGCAGTGAGTCGCCGACCTGGTGGCCGAGGGAGTCGTTGACGACCTTGAACCGGTCCAGGTCGAGGAAGCAGACACCGACCCGGTCGGCGCCCCGCCCGGGCGCGGTGATCGCGTCGGTCAGCCGTTCGGTGAACAGCGTGCGGTTCGGCAGGCCGGTGAGCGGGTCGTGGGTGGCCTGGTGCCGGAACCGGGCCTCGCTGTCGCGCAGTGCCCGTTCCGCCTGCGCCCGGGCCATCATGGCGGCCCGGCGGATGGACTCCTGCTCGTCGAGCGTGCGGTCGCGCAGGGCGCGGGCGTACCCGGTGGCCACCGTGGCGAGCAGCCGCGCCATCCGGTCCTCGACGTCGTCGACGACCAGGTCGAGGTCGCGGACCAGGCGCAGCTGGATCACCTCGACGGTGCGGCCCAGCCCTTCCGCGGAGGCGATGTGCGCCTGCACCAGCTCCGCGCCGACCTGCTGGCCGATCCGCAGGTCGAACGGCTCGGCCAGCAGCGCCTCGGCCAGCCGCTCGGTGAGCCGTTGCAGCATCTCCTCGAGCTGCGACTGGGTCATCGGCAGGTAGCTGGTGCCGGAGACCGCCTTGGCCCAGGCCCGGGCGAAGACGCCCGGGCGGCAGGGGGCCGCGTCGTCACGCACCGAGCCGCCCCACCCCGCCCATGAAGACGGCCCGCTCGGCGTTCTCCGCCTGGTCGGGGGAGTCCGGCCGCCACTGCGGCACCCACACCACGCCCGGGTCGACCAGCTCGAAGCCGTCGAACAGCGCGGTCAGCTCGGCCCGGCTGCGGATCCAGAGCCGGCTGTCGGTGCGTCGGTAGACCCGTTCCGCCTCGGCCCGCTCGCCGGTGCCGGCGCGGCCGTCCTCGCTCGCCTGGGAGAGCACCAGGTGACTGCCGGGCGCCAGCGCCGAGCGCAGCGTCCGGAGGATCTCCTCGGGGCGGTCGGCGTCCGGGATGAAGTGCAGCACCGCCACGATCATCACGGCGACCGGCTCGGTGAAGTCCAGCAGCCGGGTGACCTCCGGGTGCGCCAGGATCGCCTCCGGCCTGCGCAGATCCTCCTGGAGCACGGCGGCGTTCCCGTTGCCGGCCAGGATCTCCTGGCTGTGCGCCACCGCCACCGGATCCACGTCGACGTAGACCACGCGCGACTCCGGATCGATCCGCTGGGCGATCTCGTGCACGTTGCCGACGGTCGGGATGCCCGAGCCGATGTCCAGGAACTGGCGGACGCCGGCCTGGGCCAGGTATTGCACCGCCCGGCGCAGGAACGCGCGGTTGGCCTGGGCCATCAGCGGCGCCTCCGGCACCGCCTCCACCATCGCGCGGGCGGCCGCCCGGTCGGCCGCGAAGTTGTGCGAGCCGCCGAGGTAGTAGTCGTACATCCGGGCGACGCTGGGGCGCTCGATGTCGATCGTCTCGGGTGCCCAGTCCGGCCGCTGCATGTCCTGCCCCTCGGGTGTCGGCGACACGCGGTCCCCGCCGCCGCGTGGACCACCCGGGTATTCTGCCCCTCCGCCGTCGCGGTGCAAAGACCGCCGTCGCTACGCGTCCGGCCGTTCACCGTACGCGACCACGCATGGCGTGAACGCCGCGAGAGGCCCGCGTCCGTGGCGGACGGGGCCTCTCGCGGCGGTGCGTCAGAACTTCGGGGCGTCCGGGGCCTCCAGCAGCCCCAGCCGCAGCGCGGTCATCAGCGCCTGCGCCCGGTTGGCCGCGCCCAGCTTCTCGTAGAGCTTGGAGATGTGGGTCTTGGCCGTCGACTCGCTGACGAACAGCTGCTTGGCGATGCCGGCCACGCTCATGCCGTCGGCGAGCAGGCGCAGCACCTGGCCCTCGCGGGGGGACAGCTGCGGGCCGGACGGCGCCAGCCGGCGCTTCATCGCCTCGGCCAGGTCGGCGGCGGTGAACGCGCTGGGGGAGGAGGCGGCGTGCCGGGCGGCGGCCACCACCTCGTCGGCCGGGGCGGTCTTCGGCACGAACGCGCTCGCACCCGCCTCCAGGGCGCCGAAGAGCTGGTCGTCGCCGGCGTACATGGTGAGCACGACGATGCCCATTGACGCGCTGGACTTGCGCAGGGCGCGGGTGGCCTCCAGGCCGCTGCCGTCGGGCAGGCGCAGATCCATGATCACCACGTCGGGCTGGAGCGCGCCGGCCTGGCGCACGCCCTCCGCGGCGGTGGCGGCCTCGCCCACGACCTCGAACTGACGGTCGCGCTCGAACGCGTGACGCAGCCCCTTGCGGATGAGGTCGTGGTCGTCGACCAGGAGAACCTTGGTACGGGTGGCCGGTGTCGGACTGCTGGTCATCCTCGGGTTACTCCCCTTCTGCTGCTGCGGCGCTGCCGCGCACCTTATCGCGCCGGGGCGACGAACCGAGCACCACCGCCACAGTCGTCCCACTCGGCTGCCGCGGCCTGATCTCCAACCGGCCTCGGATACGTTCCGCCCTCTCCGCCATGATCGCAAGGCCATAGTGCCCGTCCGGGCGCTGGTCACCGATGCCGTGACCGTCATCCGACACTTCGATTCGGGCGAACGGGGGATCCACCTCGCATGTGACCCACAGGTTCGAGGCGCCGGCGTGCTTGCGGGCGTTCGTCACCGCCTCCTGCGCGATCCGCAGCAACTCGGCCTCGGTGGCGGCGGGCAGCCGGGCGGTGGACTCGTCGAGTGACAGGTGCACCCGCAGGCCACCGGAGGCGCCGACGGTGCGGGCGTACTCGGCGATGGCGGCGGCCAGGCCGCCGTGCCGGTCCACCTCGCTGCGCAGCTCGAACAGGCTCAGCCGCAGCTCGGTGATCACCCGGGTGACCTCCTGGCGCAGCGTACGCAGCGAGTCGGCGGTCTCGTCCGCGTCCTCGTGCACGGTGGCCAGCGCGTTGTCGATGCCGTAGCCCACCATGACCAGCTCCTGGGCGACCCCGTCGTGGATCTCCCGGGCCAGCCGCTGCCGCTCCTCGTTCGTGGCCAGCGAGCGCACCTCGTCGAAGAGCAGCGCCGCCTCCAGCCGCAGCGCCGCCGGGCCGGTCAGCGCCGTCACCCGGGACACCACCGGCGGCGGGTACGCGGCGGCGGTGTCCGCCTCGATCACCACCAGGCCGACGGTGCGTACGCCCGCCACCAGCGGGACGATCAGCGCGGACACCTCGCCGGAGCGCCGCGACCGGGCCTGCGAGCGCGACGAGACGGTCGGCTGCTGGCTGGCCCAGGCGTCGGCGATGGCCGAGTCGGCGTCGAGCGTGGTCTCCCAGTCCACCCGGTCCGCGCCGATCTGCGCGAGCACCACGAGCCGGCCGCCGCCGCTGGCGGACAGCACCGCGCCCCGGTCGGTCTTGGCCACCACCCGCAGCTCCTCCAGCAGGTGCTCGGAGATGCCACCCGGGTCCAGGGTCGCGCCGGGCAACTGCCGGGCCACCGTACGGAGCTGGGTGAGCAGTCGGGTCGCCTCGGCGTACGGCTGGGGTTTGCCCTCGCCGCGCACCCGCATGACGCGCTGGAGCGTGCCCGCGGTGTAGAGGCCGAGCCCGGCCAGGATCAGCCACTGGGCGCAGACCGTGAGGTAGCCGACCTGGCCGAGCTGCGGCCCGCCGTCGACCTTGGTGAACGCGGCACTGGCAAGCAGCGTCGCCGCCGCGACCACGAGCAGCGCGGCGCCCTCGCGGAACCGGCGGCTCAGCGCGGTTACGGTGACCGGCACGGCGAGGTACGGCAGCACCGCCGAGGCGCCCACCCCGCCGGTGACACCGGTGAGATGGGTGTCGGCGGCGACCTGGCTGGCGGCCAGCCCGAGCACCACCACCTCGGCGAACCGGCTGATCGAGGTGAGCAGCCGGTGCTGCGGGGCGAGCACGGCGGGCAGCCCCGCGACGCCCAGCAGGGCGATCCACCAGAGCTGGGCGGGGTCGCGGGTGGCGAACAGGGTCAGGGCGGCGACCAGCGCGAGGAGGACCGCGCGGGCCGCGACCGCGAGGGGCTGCGTCTGCGGCTGGCCGGATGTGGAGGCGGGCACGTGACGGATCGTAGTCAGCGTTGGTAGATCTCCGCGATCTCCGAGGCGTACGTCTTGTGCACGACCTGCCGCTTGACCTTCAGCGACGGGGTCAGCTCACCGGTGGTCTCGGTGAAGTCCTGCGGCAGGATCCGGAACACCTTGATCGCCTCGGCCTTGGAGACCGCCTGGTTGGCCTGGTCGATCGCGCCCTGGACCTCGGCGCGCAGCGCCGCGTCCTCGCGCAGCTCGGCGATGCTCGTGGTCTCCGGGCGGCCCTGCCCGGCCAGCCACTTCGGCAGCGCCTCCTCGTCGATGGTGACGAGCGCGGCGATGAACGGCTGCCGGTCGCCGACCACCACGCACTGGCTGATCAGCGGGTGCGCCCGGACCTGGTCCTCCAGCACCGCCGGGGCGACGTTCTTGCCGCCGGCGGTCACGATGATCTCCTTCTTGCGGCCGGTGATGCTCAGGTAGCCGTCGTCGTCGAGGTGCCCGAGGTCGCCGGTGCGGAACCAGCCGTCGGCGCTGATCGCCTCGGCGGTGGCCGCCTCGTTGTGCCAGTAGCCCTGGAAGACGATGTCGCCGGCGATGAGGACCTCGCCGTCGTCGTCGATGCGGATGGTGACGCCGGGCAGGGGGCGGCCGACGGTGCCGATCCGGGTGCCGGTGGGGAGGTTGGCGGCGGCGGCCGGGGAGGTCTCGGTCAGGCCGTACCCCTCGCAGATGGTCACCCCGACGCCGCGGAAGAAGTGCCCGAGCCGCGCGCCCAGCGGCGCGCCGCCGGAGATGGCGTCGCGGCACCGGCCGCCCATCGCCGCCCGCAGCTTGCGGTAGACCAGCTTGTCGAAGAGGGCGTGCTGCGCGCGCAGGCCCAGGCCGGGGCCGCCGGGCAGCTCCTGCGCCTCGCTCCACGCGATGGCGACCTTCTCCGCCCGGTCGAAGATCTTGCCCTTCCCCTCGGCCTCGGCCTTCTGCCGCGCGCCGTTGTAGACCTTCTCGAAGACCCGGGGTACGGAGAGCACGAACGTCGGCTTGAAGTCCTGGAGCTCGGCGACCAGGTTCTTGGTGTCCGCGCAGTGCGCCATGGTGGCGCGGGCGTGCACCACGCCGACCTGGATGAGCCGGGCGAAGGCGTGCGCGAGCGGCAGGAACAGCAGCGTCGAGGCGCCCTGGCGGAACAGGTTCGGCAGCACCGGCACCGCGTTGGCGATGTCGGTGTAGATGTTGCGGTGGGTCAGCACGCAGCCCTTGGGCCGGCCGGTGGTGCCGCTGGTGTAGATGATCGTGGCGACGTCGTCGGCCTTGAGCAGCGAGCGGCGGGTCGCCACCTCGGCCGGGTCCACCGACGCGCCGGAGGCGACCAGCTCGCCGACCGCGCCCAGCTCGATCTGCCAGACCTCGCGCAGGTCCGGCAGCCGGTCCCGGACACCGGCGACCAGGGTGGCGTGCGCGGTGCTCTCCACCACCACGGCGACGGCGCCGGAGTCGCCGAGGATCCAGGCGGCCTGCTCGGCGCTGGACGTCTCGTAGATCGGCACGGTCACCGCGCCGGCCGCCCAGATCGCGTAGTCGAACAGCGTCCACTCGTAGCGGGTGCGGCTCATCAGGCCGACCCGGTCGCCGGGGGAGACACCCGCGGCGATCAGGCCCTGCGCCAGCGCCACCACCTCGTCGCGGAACTGGCGGCAGGTCACCTCCTCGCGCGCCGCCGTCCCCGCGCCGGGGCGGACGAACTGCACGGTGTCCGGGGCGACCTCGGCGTTTTCCCAGACCGGGTCGGTCAGGTTGGCCGCGTCGCCGACGGTGACGATCGGCGGGACGGAGAACTCGCGCACCTGCACTCCCTCGTGCTCTACCGGCGGGGCCGGCCTGGTCGGCTCTGTCGAAACCTACCCGCACACCCCGGGGGGTCTGCCAGGGAGGTTGCCCGCCCGGCTGGTGAGACGCCGTCCGGCGGGTGGAGCGGGACCGGCCGGGACGCGGCCGGGTAGCCTCCCCCCATGGCGGACTCCTCCACCCAGTCGATCATCATCGGCGCGTCACCGGACCGGGTGGCGGCCGTTATCTGCGACTTCCCGAGCTATCCCGAGTGGGCCGAGGCGGTACGCCGGGCCGAGGTGATCGAGGAGTACGAGGACGGCTACGCCAGCCAGGTCCGGTTCACCCTCGACGCGGGCGTGATGGCCGACGAGTACGTGCTGGCCTACGAGTACGCCGAGGACATCTCCCGGATCGAGTGGCACCTGGTCGCCCCGTCGAAGATGCAGCGCTCCCAGCGCGGCTCGTACGACCTGGTGGGCAACCCGGACGGGACGACCACGGTGACGTACACGCTCGAGGTGGAGCTGTCCGTGGCGATGCTCGGCATGTTCCGCCGCAAGGCCGAGAAAATGATCATGGACGCGGCGTTGAAGCAGCTGAAGCGCCGGGTAGAAGCACCCGGTGCGGCGCACTGACCGATCGTCGTCCCGGTAGTCACGCTGAAGGAGCCGAACCATGGGCACCACTGATCCGGGTTCGGCCCGGGAAGAGGCCGAGCGCCTCGTCGCCACCCTGCTCGCCGGTGCGAAGCTGGCCGCCGCCGCGCCCGGCTCCGGCGCCTGGGGTCCGCTCGGTGGGATCCTCTCCGGTGTCCTCGGTCACACCCCGCCGGGCGCCGGTCCCGCCCCGGAACCGTCCGGCAGTGCCGGTTTCGCCACCGGCTCCCCGGAATGCTGTGTCTGTCCTGTCTGTCGCGGTATCGCCGCCTTGCGCGACCCGAGTCCGGAATTCACCGAGCGGCTCGCCACCGGCGCCGGGGACCTGGCGGCCGGGGTGGCCAGCCTGCTGCGCGCGTTCAACCCGGCCGAGCCGGAGCGAACGGCCGACGACGGCCCTGCCGCTCCGGCCGGATCCGGGGACCACGTGTGGCGCGAGGCGACCCGCACCGGGCATGATTCTCAGCCGGCACCCGAGCAGGACGTGTGGTCCGCCGCCACCCGGGGGGAGGGCGCGGCCGATTCGGGTGCCGACGCCGACGCCGCCGGGCCGCCGGAGCCGGACACGAGCCGGTCACCGGCCGGCCGTCCCGTGGTGCCCGCCTCGCGGGCGTCCGGCGAGGTGGGCGCGGACGCACCAGGCGACGGGGCCTGACCACCGGACATCCCGGGACCGTACGGCCGGTTCGGCCGGTTCGCGGGCAGCACAGCAGAGGGGAGTGGCAGCGGTGACGCTGACCATCGGAGTCGACGTCGGTGGCACGAAGGTGGCCGGCGGTGTCGTGGACGACGCCGGCACGGTACTCGTGCAGACGCGACGGGACACCCCCGCCGACGACGTGGCGAAGACCCGCGACGTCATCATCGAGGTGGTCACCGAGCTGGCCGCCGGTCACGCCGTGGAGGCGGTCGGCATCGGCGCCGCCGGCTGGATCGACGCCTCCCGCTCCACAGTGCTGTTCGCGCCGAACCTGGCCTGGCGGGACGAGCCGCTGCGCACGTACGTCGGCGACGCCACCGGCCTGCCGGTGATCGTGGAGAACGACGGGAACGTGGCCGCCTGGGCGGAGTTCCGCTACGGCGCGGCCCGCGACGCCGACGACTCGATGGTCATGTTCACCATCGGCACCGGCGTGGGCGGCGGCATCGTGCTCGGCGGTGACCTGGTCCGCGGCGCCAACGGCATCGCCGCCGAACTGGGCCACATGCTCACCGTGCCGGACGGCCACCAGTGCGGCTGCGGCCGGCTGGGCTGCATCGAGCAGTACGCCAGCGGCAGCGCCCTGGTCCGCTTCGCACGCGCCGCCGCCCGGCAGGAGCCGCACCGGGCCACCGCGTTGCTGGAGCTGGCCGGAGGCGAGGCCGAGACGATCACCGGTCCGATGGTGACCGCCGCGGCCAAGGGCGGCGACCCGGTCTCCACCGAGGCGTTCGCCCAGGTCGGCCGCTGGCTCGGCACCAGCCTCGCCGACATGGCGCAGATCCTCGACCCGCAGGTGCTGGTGGTGGGCGGCGGCGTGATCGACGCCGGTGACCTGCTGCTCGGCCCGACCCGGCGGTCGTTCGCCGACGCACTGGCCCAGCGCAGCCGCCTGCCCGTCGCCGAGGTGCGCCCGGCCGAGCTGGGCAACACCGCAGGCGTCATCGGCGCCGCCGACCTGGCCCGGCGGATCTGACATGACTGACGCGGGTGTGCCGCTGCGGGTGGTGTCGTACAACATCCACAGCCAGCGCGACGACACCGCCGCCCTGGCCGAGGTGGTCCGGACGGCGGCGCCGGACGTGGTGATCGTCCAGGAGGGACCGCGCCGGTTCCGGTGGCGGCAGAAGTGCGCCGCGCTGGCCGAGTCGTTCGGCATGGTGGTGGCCGCCGGTGGCCTGCCGTCGCTGGGCAACGTGCTGCTGACCAGCCTGCGGGTGCGGGTCACCGACACCAGGTGCCAGCAGTACCCGCTGACGCCCGGGCGGCACATGCGCGGCGCCGCGTACGCGCAGTGCCGCGTCGGCGGCGTCGAGGTGCTGCTGGCCGGCTCGCACCTGTCCACCGACCCGGCCGAACGGCCCGCCCAGGCGGCGGCGTTCAAGCGGGAGCTGGCCGCGTCCACGCTGCCCGTGGTGGCCGGCGCGGACCTCAACGAGGGCCCGGACGGCCCGGCCTGGCAGACCCTCGCCGAAGGGCTGACCGACACGGCGCTCGCCGCCGACCGGGCCGACCGGCACACGTTCTCCTGCGCCGACCCGCGCCGCCGCATCGACGCGCTGTTCGTCGACCCCCGGATCACCGTCGTGGATTACGACGTGGTGGACACACCGCTGACCCGCCGCGCCAGCGACCACTTCCCGGTCCTGGTCGACCTGCTGCTGCCCACCGCCTGACCGGCGCGGACCGCCGAGCACGCCCCAGCCGGGGCGACTGCCGTTACGCACAGTCAGGTGATCGGCTGCCGGAAGGCGTACCGCTTCGCCGCCTTTGCTCTGCCGCCACATACGCACCAGCTACCCGCCGTGACCGGCGGGTCGCGTCCGGCCAGACGGCCGCGAGGCATCAGCGCAGCTAAAGACGGTGCTGCGTCAGTGGCGGCAGAGCAAAGGGCCGACGAGTGTACGCCTTCGGCGCGGCCGGTCCACTCACGCTCGGTCACCGGCTCTGCGGTGACGCTCTGTCAACGGCACCGGGCGGGCGGGCGGTGCCGAATCGGTGGCTGGACAACGGCGGGCATTCTCGGCAGGATTTCGCGGTGTCCTCCTCCACCGACCCCGACCCCGGCCGTCCCGATCCGGACCGGACGGTCGCACCGAGCCGTGACGAGCGCCCGGTCTCCGACCGGGGCGAAACGGTCTGCGTCATCGGCGCCGGCGCCAGCGGTCTGACCGCCGTCAAGAACCTGCGCGAGGCCGGCTTCGGCGTGGACTGCTACGAGCGGGAGACGGGTGTCGGCGGCGCCTGGAACTGGCGGCACGACCGCAGTCCGGTGTACGCCAGCACGCACCTGATCTCGTCCCGGCCGTTCACCCAGTTCCCCGACTTCCCGATGCCCGACGACTGGCCGGACTACCCGCACCACAGTCAGCTGCTGTCCTATTTCGAGCGGTACGCCGACCACTTCGACCTGCGCCAGCACATCTGGTTCGGCACCGAGGTGGTCCGCGTCGAGCCGGTCGAGGGGGACCGCTGGGACGTGACCACGCGCAGCACCGGCGGCTACGGCCCCGAGCGCACCTCCCGGTACGCCGCCGTGGTGCTCGCCAACGGCCACAACTGGTCGCCGAAGCTGCCTCGCTACGAAGGGCTTGAGGAGTTCCGCGGCGAGGTCATGCACGCCTCGTCCTACAAGGACCCGGCTCAGTTGCGCGGCAAGCGGGTGCTCGTGGTCGGCGCCGGCAACACCGGCTGCGACATCGCGGTGGAGGCCGCCCAGCAGGCGTCGCAGTGCTGGCACTCCACCAGACGTGGCTACTGGTACGCCCCGAAGTACGTCCTCGGCCGCCCCGCCGACCAGGTCAACGACACGCTGCTGGCGTTGCGGGTGCCGCTGCGGGTGCGGCAGTGGCTCTACCACTGGACGCTGCGGCTGACCGTCGGCGACCTGACCCGGTTCGGCATGCCCAAGCCGGACCACCGGGTCTACGAGACGCACCCGATCGCCAACAGCCAGCTCGTCTACTACGTCGGCCACGGCGAGGTCACCCCGGTGCCGGACGTGGCCCGGTTCGACGACCGCGCGGTGGAGCTGACCGACGGCCGGCGCATCGACCCGGAGCTTGTCGTCTTCGCCACCGGCTACCTGCCGCGCTTCGAGTTCCTCAAGGGCCGGGTGCTCGGCGACGAGGACGGCTCCGGGCGGCCTCGGCTGTGGCTCAACGCGTTCACCGCCGGTCATCCCACGCTCGCCGTGGTCGGCCTGGTGCAGCCGGACTCCGGCATCTTCGCGATCTCGCACTGGCAGAGCGTGCTGTTCGCCCGGCTGCTCACGCTGCGCGCCACCCGGCCGGAGCGGGCCGCCGCGTTCGACGGCAGGGTCCGGGCCGGTCTCGGTGAGCGGTACTCGGCGAAGGTCAAGGACAGCACCCGGCACTGGTTCGAGGTCGGGCACGCCGACTACCTGCGCGCGCTCCAGCGGGCGCTGCACGAGCTGGAGGGCTCCAAATGACGACCGAGCGGGTGCGGGTGGTCCGGTCGTGGGAGTGGGCCCGCCCGGAGCGGCCCGCCCGCCGCGAGGTGCTCGCCGCCGTACCGGACCGGGAGGAGGCGAAGCCGCCGCTGCTGTTCGTGCCCGGGTTCGGGCACGGCGCGTGGGCGTTCGCCGAGCACTGGCTGGGGCATGCCGCCGGTCGCGGCTTCCCGGCGTACGCGCTGAGCCTGCGCGGGCACGGCGGCAGCGAGCCGGCGCCGGAGGCGACGCTGCGCTCGTACACCCATGATGTGACGCAGGTGGCGGCGAGCCTGCCGCGGCAGACGGTGCTGGTGGGGCACGGCGCAGGCGCCCGGGTCGTGGCGCACGCGCTGGCCCGCTACCCGGCGCGGGCCGCGGTGCTGGTGGCGCCGGTGCTCGGCGGCTGGGCGACGTTCGGTACGGCGTTGCGGCGCAACCCGGTCGGCACGGTGCCGGCGGTGTTCGGCGCCGGGCTGCGGCTCAACCGGCGGCAGTTGTTCAGCCCGGAGCTGCCGGACGCCGACGCGCGGCGGCACCTGGCCCGGCTGGGCCGCGCCGGGCGGCGGGCGCAGTGGCAGCTGCTGACCGGCCGGTCACCGGAGCCCGCGGTGGGCCGGCCACCGGTGCTGGTGCTCGGCAGCCCGGACGACCGGGTGCTGCCGGCGACGGCGCTGACCAAGGCGGCCCGGCGGTACGCCTCGGCGCCGCTGCTGTTCCCCGGCATGGGCCACGACCTGATGCTCGACGCCCGCTGGCGGGAGCCGATCGACGCCATCCTGGACTGGCTGGAGAAGGACCCGGCGCCCACCAGCGGGTGAGCGCCGGGCGCCGGTCACCTGGTGGCGGGGCGGCGGCCGACGAGCGTTCCGCTCTCCTCCAGCGCGCTGAGGTAGGACGCCGCCCAGGCGTGGATGTCGTTGTGGGCCAGGTGTTCGCGCATCGCGCGCATCCGGGCCGTCACGTCCTCCGGACCGGCGCGCAACGCGGCCAGCAACCCCTGCTTGAGGCCGTCGAGGTCGTGCGGGTTGACCAGGTACGCCTGCTCCAGCTCGGCGGCGGCGCCGGCGAACTCGCTCAGCAGCAGCGCGCCGGTGCCGTCGACCCTGGCCGCCACGTACTCCTTCGCGACCAGGTTCATGCCGTCGCGCAGCGGCGTCACCGCCATCACGTCCGCGACCCGGTAGAGCGCCACCAGCTCGGCACGGTCGAACGGCTGGGTGAGGTAGTGGATCGCCGGCTCGCCGACCCGGCCGAACTCGCCGTTGATCCGGCCGACCTGGTGCTCCACCCGGTCGCGCAGGATCTGGTACTGCGCCACCCGGTCGCGGCTGGGCACCGCCACCTGGACCAGCACCGTGTCGCGGACCTTGATGTCGCCGTTGGCGAGCAGCTCGCGGTACGCCTTGAGGCGCTGCTCGATGCCCTTCGTGTAGTCCATCCGGTCGACGCTGAGGATCACCTGCTCCGGCTGGCCGAGGTCCTGCCGGAGCCGGCGGGCCCGCTCGGCGACCTCGGGACGTGACGCGAGCGCGGACATCTCGGCGGTGTCGATGGCGACCGGGAAGGCGCCCACGCGCACCACCCGGCCGTCCACGCCGATCCGCCGGTCGGTGGCGGGCAGGCCGAGCACCTTGGTGGCGAGCTGGGCGAAGTTGTGCGCGGCCTGGGCCCGCTGGAAGCCGACCAGGTCGGCGCCGAGCATGCCGCGGAGCAACTCGGCCCGGCGGGGCAACTGCATGAACAGTTCCGGCGGCGGGAACGGCACGTGCAGGAAGAACCCGATCCGCAGGTCGGGGCGCAGCTCGCGGAGCAGGCCGGGCACCAGTTGGAGGTGGTAGTCCTGCACCCAGACCAGACCGCCCGGCTCGGCCACCCGGGCCGCCGCCTCGGCGAAGCGCTGGTTGACCCGCTGGTACGCCTCCCACCAGCGGCGGTGGTACTCCGGCTGTTCGACGGCGTCGTGGTAGAGCGGCCAGAGGGTGGCGTTGGCGAAGCCCTCGTAGTGGTCGCGGAAGTCCTCGGCGCTCAGCGGCACCGTGTGCATCCGGACGCCGTCCACGTCCGGCAGTTCGGGTGCGGGGCCGGTGCCGCCGGCCCAGCCCACCCAGGTCGCGGGCGTGTGCCGCAGCAGCGGGTGCAGGGCACTCACCAGGCCGCCGGGGCTGCGGCGCCACTCGAAGGCGCCGTCGGGCGCCACGCTGTCGTCGATGGGGAGGCGGTTGGCCACCACCACGAGGGGGCTCTGTCGCATCTCGGGCAATCCGCTCAGCAGGGGACCGGCGACCCGGAAGGAGACGCAAGCCGGACAGCCGGTGCGGGACGTGACGTTCAGCCTATTCCTACTGACTGTAAGTTACACGCTTGTTACGCCCCGGCCCAGGGCCCGCGGCGTCCCGGCATCCGGGCAGCGCCCGGCGACGCGGCGGTCAGACGACCGCGCCGTCGTCCGGGTCGTGGTCGTCCCGGTCGCCCGGACGCAGCCGCCAGATCAGCATCACGAAACCGGCCAGGATGCCGGTGAAGCCGAGCAGCGTCACCACCTGCGGGTCGACCAGCGACACCACGGTGGGGGAGAGGAACAGCAGGAAGCCGAGCACGATGCAGGCCACGCCGAGCACCGCGTACTTGGAGAAGCGGGGCAGCGGGGGCGGCGGGGGCGGGGTGTAGTGCTCCTCGTCCGACGCCTCGTCGGGCAGGTTCGCGCCGAACGTGTCCAGGCCGTCGAGCAGCGAGGGCTCGTCGTGCCGGTCCCGGCTGAGCGAGACGCCGGAGACGTCGGCCGCGTACGGCAGCCGGCGTACGTCGGTGGCGGTCGGGCCGGCGGGCTCCTCGGCCCGGCCACCGGCGACGGTGCCCGGCGCGGGCGGGTCGTCCACGTCCTCCGCGGCGGGCCAGGGGTGGCTGCCGGCGCTCGGCGCGGTGTGGAAACCGGCGACGATCTTCGCCCACTCGGCCTCGATGTCCGGCTCGTCGGCGCGCGGCGCGTCACCCCCGCCCTCGTCGGCGAGCTGGGTGAGGTAGTCGCGGGCGGTGGTCAGGTGCGACCTGTCGACGTAGAGCCGGTCGACCGGGCGGGCCGGGACGGTGGTGGTGCGGGTCACCGGATTCAGGTCGGCCGAGGGCTGGAGGTAGGCC
The DNA here is from genome assembly GCF_040648395.1 of Micromonospora sp. NPDC049151. Taxonomy (NCBI): domain Bacteria; kingdom Bacillati; phylum Actinomycetota; class Actinomycetes; order Micromonosporales; family Micromonosporaceae; genus Micromonospora; species Micromonospora sp. NPDC049151. The sequence goes on along the minus strand of NZ_JBEZDP010000006.1, from coordinate 180,958 downwards.
GCGATGCCACCGGCGGCGAGCACGTCGAGCAGGTGCTCGCCGACGCGTGGATCGACGTCGCCCGCGACCGCGTACTCGGCCGCGTCGAGCCCGTTGTCCCGTCGTCCCCGACGGGGCCCGCCCCCTGACAACGGACACCCCCTTCGCCGATCCCTGCCCGTGCCCTGAATCGTGACACGTCGGCACCCGGTTCCGGGAGTGCGTTGTGGCGTGCCGCTCGTCGTTCGTGCTCTCTTCCCGGTGTCCCGCCGGCACCGACGGCGCTCCGGGGCCGTGCGGCGACCCGTCCGCCGCCACCGACACGGGACGGAGGCCGGTGCTGTACTGGCCAGCAGCCACCTCTTTTCCTCGGATGCCCTCCTCACTCCGCTGATCGTCAAGCGAAAAGTCACATTCATCGCCAAAGCCGAATACTTCCCCGGTAAGGGGACTCAAGGGTCCGCTCACCGGTCCCTCAGGTCGCCCCGGCTCAGGTCGCCCCGGCGATCCGCAGCAGGCCCGCTGCGGCGTGCCGGCCGGCGAACGCGCGTACCCGGTCCAGCGTCGCCGCGCCGGCTGGCGGATCCGCCTCGGTCAGCGGCACGACAGCCAGCGCGGACGCGATCATCTGGTCGGTCACGTCGGTCATCTCCGCGTACCCCTCGGCCGCTGTGGTGAGCAGCCGGCCCGCCCGCGCGGCGTCGCCGTCGTCCCGGGCCAGGGCCGCCTCGGCCGACCGCCCGGCCGAGCGCGCCCAGCGGGTGGTGCGCGGCGACCTCGCCAGCAGGTCGCGCACCAGCACCGCGGCGTCGCCGCCGAGCAGCGCGGCGACGTGGCCGATCGCCGGCACCCACTCGGCGAACGGGATCATCCGGGTCTGCCGCCAGTCCTCGTCCAGCTCGGTCAGCAGCGCCATCGCCTCCTCCCGGCGGCCCTGCACCGCGCGGCAGAGCGCGGCGTGCGCCAGCGTGGAGCGCAGCACCCGCTGGAAGCCGCTGCGCCGTGCCGCGACGAGTGCCTGGTCCACCAGGTCCTCGCCGGTGCCCGGACCGGCCGGGTCGTCGCTGAGCGCCCGGATCCAGCCGGACACGGCCACGATGTGCATGTCCCACTCGTCGGTCGGGCGCCGCGTCGACCCCTCGGCCATCCGCAGCGCCGCCGTCCAGTCCCCGCTGTAGTACGACCGGGCCCACTGGTCGCTGAAGTTCACCGTCAGGGCGTGCTCGCCGGCGAGGTCCAGTGACCGCTGCTCGTCGACAAGCCGGGCCGAGCCGGCCAGGTCACCCTCCTCCTGCAGCACCCAGGCCAGGTTCTGCACCGCGCGGCTACGGCCGGTCAGCCGCTCCACCCGGCACTCCTCGGTCACCTCGGCCAGCTCGGCGTACGCCTCCTCGGCGCCGGCCTGGTAACGGACCACGGCGAGCGTGATGCGCGCGTTCGCCCGGGCCTCCCGCATCCCCAGCCGCTCGGCCAGCTCGGCCGCGGTGCGGGCGGCGATGCACGCCGGCTCGGTCTCCGCGTCGAGCATGTGCGCCCGGGCCAGCTCCAGCAGCACGCCCACCTTGTCCTCGCTGTCCGGCAGCGTGGCGTGCAGCCTGATGGCCCGGTCCAGGCAGCGCATCAGCTCCGAGCGGTCGGCCCGGGCGAAGGCCGCCGTGGCCAGCAGCCGCCACGCCTTCGCCGCGCCCTGCCGGTCACCGGTGTCGGCCAGCCGGCCGGCCAGGTCGGTGAGCAGCGCCGTCCCGCCGCCGTCGAGGAAGCCGTCCCGGTCCCGGTAGAACGCCAGCTCGGCCCGGAACAGCTCCAGTGCCGGGTCCGGACCGCACTCCACGCTCAGCGCGCGGTCCACCAGCGTCGCCGCGGTCTCCAGCGCGTGCAGCTCGTACGCCCGGCGCGCGGCCCGGTGCAGCGCGGACCGGGTCGCGCCGGCGTGCGCGGTCTGGTCCAGCCCGACGGTGCGGGCGATCTCGTGCGCCGTCCATCTGTGGTTGGCCAGCACCTCGGCCCGGTCGTGCTGCCGGCCGTCGGCGAGCTGCTCCAGCCAGTCGGCGGTGCGCTGGTGCCGGCCGACCCGCTCGGCCCGGGGCAGCCGCTGATAGCAGACGTCCCGGACCAGCACGTGCCGGAACCGGTACTCCGCCTGGTCGGGCATCGTCGAGACGGGCAGCTCGTAGACGAGGTCACGGCGCTGGAGGCGATGCAACGCGCGCTCGACCCACTCCACCGGGCGGCCGAGCGCCAGCGCCACCGGCGCCGCCCAGAACTGCACGCCGACCACCGAGGCGGCCTGGAGCACCGCGCGGTCGGCCGGGTCGAGCAGGTCCAGCCGGTTGGCGATGACCGCCTGCACGGTACGCGGCATCCCGGCGCCCCCGGACGGGTCGACGAGCGTGAGCGGGGCCGTCCGCTCCGCCAGCCCGCCGTCGAGCAGCATCCGCGCGTACTCCTGGGCGTAGAGCGGGTTGCCGTCGGCGAACTCGATCAGCGGTGCCCGTGCGTCCTGCGGCAGCGTGGCCTGGCCGAGCAGCAGCGAGTAGAGCGTGTCGATGTCCCCGTCGTGCATCGGCGGCACCGAGATGGACATCGCCCCGCTGATCGTGCCGGTCCAGGCGGGGTGCCGCTCGCGCAGCTCCGGGCGGGCGGTCGCGACGACGAGCAGCGGCACGTTGCGGGCCGCCGCGCCGAGCTGCTCGACGAAGGACAGCATCGCCTCGTCGGCCCAGTGCATGTCCTCGAAGACGAGCACTGTGGGGCCGGTCGTGGCCAGCGTGAGCAGGAAGCGCCGCCACGCCGCCTCGGTCTCGGCCGAGGTGAGCCGTTCGCCGGAGACGCCGACGAGCGGGCCCAGCGCCTCGGCCAGCCGTACCGCGTGCGGGTCGGCGAGGCGGCCCAGCCGCTCGCGCAGCCGTTCCCGGACGGTGGCCGGGTCGTCGACGCCGGTCAGCCCGGCCCAGCCCCGGACGATGTCGGCCAGCGCCGCGTAGGTGACGTTCTCGCCGAACGGCGGGCACTGGCCGGTCAGCCAGGTGACGTGCGTGCCGGGCAGGCTGGCGGCGTGCCGGGCCAGCTCGCGCAGCAGCCGGCTCTTGCCCACCCCGGCCGGGCCGAAGACGGTGAGCAGCTGCGAGGTGCGCTCGGTCAGCGTGCGGTGCAACGCGCTGACCAGCAGACCGCGCTCGTGGTCGCGGTCGACCATCGGGGTCAGCTCGGCGGTCTGCCCGTCGCGCCGGGGCCGGGCCCGCACGGCCAGCCAGATCCGGCTCACCGTGGACCGGCCGCGCAACGTCACCGGCGGCTGGTCGTCGTACTCCATCTCGCGCCGGGTGGCCGCCCAGGTGCTCTCGTCGACCACCACGCCGCCGACCGGGGCCAGCCCCTGCAACCGGCTGGCGGTGTTCACCACGTCGCCGGTGACGAACGCCTGGCCGCCGTCGCGGGCCGCGGCCAGGTCGACCAGGGCCTCGCCGGTGGCGATGCCGACGCGGAACCCGAGTGGCGGATGCGGTCCGGCCGGCTGCTTGGCCAGGCTGCGTTGCAGCTCCAGCCCGGCGCGGACGCAACGCAGCGCGTCGTTGTCGGTGGCCACCGGCGCGCCGAACAACGCCATGACGGCGTCGCCGATGTACTTCTCCACCACGCCGCCGTACTGGTGCACCAGCCGGCGCACGGTGGAGAAGTAGGCCTGTTGCAGGCCGCGGGCCTGCTCCGGGTCGGCCCGCTCGGCGTACGTGGTGAAGTCGACGATGTCGATGAAGAGCACGCTGACCTGACGGCGGTCCTCCTGCACCGCGACGGTGTGGTCGCGCAGCGGCTGCCCGCAGTTGGTGCAGAAGTTGGCGCCGGTGTCGTTGGCGTGCCCACAGCCCGGGCAGGCCGCCGCGAGCGGGCGCCCGCACCCGCCGCAGAAGCGGTCGTCCGGCCCGGCGGTCCGGGCGCAGTGTCCACAGGTGAGGTCGATGTCCGGCTCCGTACGCGTGAGGTCCCCAGTGTCCCGCGCGGCCGCGCAGTCGGGTACCCGACGGGTCGGCGGGACGTCACGGCTGTTCGGCCGGGTCTAGTCTCCCCTAGCAGGAAGTCCTTTCGACAGGGAGTTTGCCGTGCACGTCCGGCTGTCCACCTCATGGACCGATCCACGGGGGACGGTGTGGGCCGTGGGCGACACTGTCGACGTGGACGCCGTCACGCTCGCCGAACTGGAGGAAAAAGGCATGGTGGAGCAGCCCGCCGGTAGCGGATCGACCGAGACCACGACCACCACGACCACGCCGCCGAAGAAGACCGACCCGTCGAAGATCGGCCCCGGGCCCACCGCGCCCCCGGCCGACACCGACAACGACTGACCGGGGCGTACGACGAACGCGGCGGGGGCCGGCGGGACGACCGCCGGCCCCCGCCGTCGTCGTGTCAGCGGTCGTTCATGCCGGCCCGGCGGCGCAGCGCGGCCACGTCGGTGACCACGATGCGGCGTCCCTCGGTACGCAGCCAGCCCCGGCTGGCGAACGAGCCGATGGCCTGGTTGACGCTCTGCCGGGAACCGCCGGCCATCTCGGCGAGCTGGCTCTGGTTCAGCTCGATCGTGATCATCGGGGCCTGGCTCTCACCGGCCAGCCGGACCAGCGTCTTCGCGACCCGGCCGGGCAGGTCGAGGAAGACGTGGTCGGCGTTCTGCTCGGTGAGCCGGCGGATCAACTGGCCCAGCGAGCGCATCACCGCGTCCAGGATGCGCGGGTTGGAGTGCACGAGCTCCATGAACGCGGGCCGGGACAGCGCCAGCGCGGCGCAGTCCTCGATCGCCTCGGCCGACGCCGAGCGGGTGGAGGCGTCCAACAGGGACACCTCGCCGAGCACGTCCGGCGGTCGGATCACCGACAGCACCGCGCGCTCACCGGTGGGGGCGGTGCGGAACACCGCCACCGCGCCGCGGCGCAGCACGATCAACGACTCGCCGGGGTCGTTCTCGACGAAGAGCAGTTGGCCCTTGCGGTAGGTGCGCGGTACGGCCGCGGCGATGACACGCTGCCGCACCTCCGGCTCAAGCCCGGCGAACATCTCCACACCCGTGAGCGCGTCACCCGGCTCCGGCAGGCGAGACTCCACGGCTCAACCCCTCCCCGGTCAGAAGTCACGACTCGCACACCGGGTGAAGCTCTCAGTCCCGGTACGAAGCAGCTCAACCGGTTCGGCGCCCGACGGCGGTACACATCAGATCATGACGCTCCCGTCGCGTGCTGTACACCCCCGGAAACACTTCCGTGACCATGCCCGGTCGCCGCCGGCACGCCGCCGACCTCGGCGGACGCCCCGGCGAGCGGTCCGCGCGGCCGATGGGCGAGGATGGGTGCGATGGTCTACCGCTATTTCTACGACTGCGAATTCATCGAGGACGGCCGCATCGTCGACCTGGTGTCGATCGGCGTCGTCGACGAGTACGGCCGCGAGTTCTACGCGGTCTCCACCGAGTTCGACGACTCCCGGGCGGTGCCCTGGGTGCGGCGCAACGTGCTGGACAAGCTCCCCTCGCCGGCCGACCGGGCCTGGCGCTCCCGCGAGCGCATCCGTGACGACCTGCACGAGTTCCTGCTGGAGCCGGTGCGGGACCGGCCGGGTGAGCAGCTGGAGCTGTGGGCCTGGTACGCCGCGTACGACCACGTCGTGCTGGCCCAGCTCTGGGGCGCGATGCCGGCTCTGCCCCGGGAGATCCCCCGCTTCACCAAGGAGCTGCGTCAGCTCTGGGACGACCGGGGACGTCCCCGGCTGCCGGACGCCGAGGCCGACCGGCACGACGCGCTCGTCGACGCGCGGCACAACCTGGCGCGGTGGCGGGCGATGACCGCGCGGGAGGTTTGACCGGTTCCGCCCAGGGCACCGGAGCGGCAGCTACGCCGATCCGAGGACAGGAGTGCCCCATGAGCAAAGAGCCGACAAACGCCGCGGACGCCCGTCGCCGGGTCACCGAGCTGATCCGGGACGCCCGGATCTGCCTGCTCACCACCACCGGCGTGGACGGGCGTCTGGTCAGCCGCCCGATGGGGTTGCAGGAGGCGGAGTTCGACGGCGACCTGTGGTTCTTCGCGTACGCCGACTCGGCGAAGGTGCGGCAGATCCGGGTGAACCCGCAGGTGAACGTCGGTTTCTCCGACCAGCGGCACCATGCCTGGGTCTCCGTGGCCGGCACCGCCACGGAGGAGTGGGACGCCGAGCGGGCGAAGAAGCTGTGGAACCCGCTGCTGAAGGCGTGGTTCCCGGACGGGCTGGACACGCCCGGGATCACGTTGATCAAGGTGCACGCCGGGTCGGCGGAGTACTGGGACTCGCCCGGCAGCGCCGTGGTGAATCTGCTCGGCTTCGCCAAGGCGGCGGTGACCGGCAAGCCGCCGAAGTCGGGGGAGAACCACGAGGTCAGCTACTGACGGGTAGCCCGTCCGCCGTCCGGAACGGCCCGGGGTGCGGTGTCGGCGTACACCTGTGCCGACTACAGTGCGCAGTGACGGCCCGCCCCGGGCCGGCAACGGCGCCGATGGTCTGATCTGACACATATCCTGGGGCTTATCCGGGCTTCACCTGATGCTCCAGGAGGATGAGCAGATCATGCGTATCGGCGTGCTCACCGGCGGCGGCGACTGCCCAGGTCTCAACGCGGTGATTCGGGCGGTGGTCCGCAAGGGCGTCGCCACCTATGGTCACGAGTTCGTGGGCTTCCGGGACGGCTGGAAGGGCCCGCTCGAAGGCCTGACCAAGCCGCTCGGCATCCCCGAGGTGCGCGGCATCCTGCCCCGCGGCGGCACCATCCTCGGCTCGTCCCGCACCAACCCGTTCAAGATCGAGAACGGCGTGGAGCGGATCAAGGAGAACCTGGCCGCGCAGGGCGTGGACGCGCTGATCGCGATCGGCGGCGAGGACACCCTCGGCGTCGCCACCAAGCTGCACGAGCTGGGCGTCCACGTCATCGGCGTGCCCAAGACGATCGACAACGACCTGGGCGCCACCGACTACACGTTCGGCTTCGACACCGCCGTCAACATCGCCATGGAGGCGATCGACCGGCTGCACACCACAGCGGAGAGCCACCACCGCACGCTCGTGGTCGAGGTCATGGGCCGGCACGCCGGCTGGATCGCCCTGCACGCCGGCCTCGCCGGTGGCGCCAACGTGATCCTGCTGCCGGAGCGGCAGTTCGACGTCGAGCAGGTGGCCGGCTACGTCGAGAAGCGCTTCCAGCACCAGTACGCCCCGATCGTCGTGGTCGCCGAGGGCGCCCAGCCGCTGGACGGCCAGATGGTGCTGCACAACCAGGAGCTGGACGCGTTCGGTCACGTCCGTCTCGGCGGCATCGGCCAGTGGCTGGCCGAGCAGCTGGAGGCCAAGACCGGCAAGGAGGCCCGCACCGTGGTGCTCGGCCACATCCAGCGCGGTGGCACCCCGACCGCGTTCGACCGGGTGCTCGCGACCCGGCTCGGCCTCCAGGCGATCGACGCCGTGCACGAGGGCGACTGGGGCAAGATGGTCGCGATGCAGAGCACGGACATCGTCCGCGTCCCGCTCGCCGACGCCACCCGCGAACTGAAGACCGTGCCGCTGGAGCGGTACGCCGAGGCCGAGGTCTTCTTCGGTAGCTGATCGACGGCACACGGCGTGGCGGGCCGTCGACCGGCCCGCCACGCCGTGCCCACGTGACCCGGGAAGGGGTACGGCTGATGGCAGGTCAGGTGCATACGGTCGCGGTGATCGGCGCGGGCAAGATCGGCGAGCTGATGCTCTCCGGGCTGCTGCGTTCCGGCTGGCCGGTGGAGCGGCTGCTCGCCACCGCGCGGCGGCCGGCCCGGGCGCGGGAACTGACCGAGCGCTACGGCGTACGGGTGGTGGACAACCTGACCGCGGTGGCCGAGGCCGAGGTGCTGGCGGTGTCGGTCAAGCCGCAGGACGCCGCCGCGCTGCTGGACGAGATCGGCCCGAAGGTGCCGGCCGACAAGCTGGTCATCTCGCTCTGCGCCGGCCTGCCGACCGCCTTCTTCAACCGCCGGCTGCCCGAGGGCACCCCGGTGGTCCGGGTCATGACCAACACCCCGGCGCTCGTCGACCAGGCGATCAGCGCGATCTCGGCGGGCGCGTACGCCAGCGGCGAGCACCTGGCGCTGGCGGAGGGGATGTTCTCCCCGCTCGGGGCGACGGTACGGGTGCCCGAGTCGCAGCAGGACGCGGTGACCGCGCTCTCCGGCTCCGGCCCGGCCTACTTCTACCTGCTGGTCGAGGCCATGATCGACGCCGGCATCCTGCTCGGCCTGCCGCGCCAGGTGGCGCACGAGTTGATCGTGCAGACCGCCATCGGCTCGGCGGTGATGCTGCGCGACTCCGGCGAGCACCCGGTGAAGCTGCGTGAGGCGGTCACCTCGCCCGCCGGCACCACCATCTCCGCGATCCGTGAGCTGGAGAACCACGGCGTACGCGCGGCGATGCTGGCGGCGCTGGAGGCGGCCCGGGACCGGGCCCGGGAGATCGCCGCCCAGGCCGACTGACGCTCAGCCGGGCGGCGACGCCGGCCGCGGGTGCCGGCGGAGCAGCGGGATCAGCACGGCCAGGGCGATCAGCCCCCACAGCGGCACCCAGCGGGGCCGGTGCTGGGCCAGCGTGCCGATCGCGCCGCCGGCGCTGTAGCTGACCAGGGCGAGCAGCCCGAGCAGGGTGCCGCGCCGGGCCCGTCCCCGGCCGGCGGTGGGGCCGAACAGCCAGCGGGCGGCCCGCTCACCGGTCTTCGTCGTGGTGTCCGACTGGTAGGTGATCGGCGTCGCGATGCCCGCGGTACGCGTCGCCACCGTGGTCAGGCTGCCCATGGCGACCGCTCCGGCGGCGGCGAGCAGCACCCGTGCGGCCGTCCCGTGCCGGCCGTACGCGAGGGCCAGGTTGAGCACCGTCCAGACGGCCATTGCGGCTTCGGTGACCGCGATGTCGACGAGTGGGGCCGCGGTCGGCCGCGTGCGGCGGCGCAGCAGGTTGACCAGCCCGGCGGTGGTGGCGAACGCGACGATGGACGCGGCCGAGACCGGCCAGGTGGGATGCGCGCCGGCCGGTCCCATGCCGAAGAAGATGGCGTTGCCGGACTGGTTGGCGACGAACGCGCCGTACCGCAGGAACGCGAAGGCGTCCAGCGCGCCGGCGGTGACGACGGCGAGCACCAGCGCGGCGATCGGGTGGCGGAACTCGCGGTAGGAGTCCGCGGAGCCGTACGGCGCCGACCGGTTCACCCTTCCCCCGTCCGTGTGCAGGAGCCACCCCGGCGGCGTCCGGCCGTTTCACTGTCGGACCGCAGCGGCGAACCTACTATATGTCGCATATGTGGGTCTTCGGCCGTTTCGTTGGCGGTCGCCGGCGGACGGGGTGAGATGGCGGCGAGCGGACGCGCGGCCGGCCGGCCGTCCCGTCGCAACCTCGTGGCGATCCTGTCGATCGTCGTCCTCTCCGGCGCCTTCTTCGGCTACGACCAAGGCGTCATCAGCGGCGCGCTGCACGACATCCGCCGCACGTTCGACGTGGGCACCTTCGAGGTGGAGGAGGCGGCGAGCTGGGTGACTGTGGGCGCGCTGGCCGGCGCGCTCGCCGGTGGTCACCTCGCCGACCGGGCCGGCCGGCGGGGCGCGCTGTGGGTCGCCGGCGGCGCGTACGTCGTCGCCGCGATCGTGCAGGCGGCGGCGCCGACCATCGGCGCGCTGCTCGGCGCGCGGGTGCTCCTCGGGGTGGGCATCGGCGTGGCCTCGGTCGCCGGGCCGATGTTCGCGGCCGAGGCGGCGCCGGAACGGGTCCGCGGTGGCCTGCTCGGGGTCTACCAGTTCTCCATCACCTTCGCGATCTTCATCGGCTACCTGGCGGACGAGCTCTTCACCGGCGGCGACTCGTGGCGGTACCTGCTCGGCGCGGCGGTCGTGCTGGGCGTGGCGCTGATCCTGGTGACTGTGGTGGTGCCGGACTCGGCGGTCTGGTACCTCAAGCGGGGCGACCGCCGTCGCGCCCGCGAGTCGTTGTGCCGCACCGTCCCCGAGCAGCGGGTGGAGCAGCGCCTCGGCGAGATCGAGAAGAGCCTGCACGGCCGCACGGCGAGCTGGCGGGAACTGCTGTCCCCGCAGTGGCGGCGTCCGCTGGCGCTGGGTGTGGGGCTGGCGCTGTTCCAGCAGGCGACCGGGATCAACGGCATCATCTACTACGCCGACTCGATCTTCGCGGCGGCGGGGTTCCGTACCCCGCAGGCGCAGCTCTCCGCGACCACCTGGGCGGTCGGCGCGGTGGACGCCGCGTTCGCGCTGGTCGCGGTCGGCCTGCTCGACCGCGTCGGCCGCCGGCCGCTGCTGCTGGTCGGCCTGGCCGGGATGGCGGTCTCGCTCGCCGTGGTCAGCGTCAGCTTCCTGGGTGCCGGTGCCGGTGCCGGTGCCGGGCGCGGCGAGGGCCGGGTCACCACCGCGGGCCTGTTCCTGCTGGTCGGCGTGATCTTCTTCGTCGCGTTCTACGCCGTGTCGATCGGCCCGGCCGCCTGGACCGTGATCAACGAGATCTATCCCGGTCCGATCCGCGGCCGGTGCGTGGCGATCGCCACCGCCACCCACTGGGGCACCGAGTACCTGATCACGCAGTTCTTCCTGAGCCTGCTGGACGCGCTCGGCCGGTCGGGCGTGTTCGCGCTCTTCGCCGGGCTGTGCGTGCTCGGTTTCCTGTTCGTGCGGCGCTACCTGCCGGAGACCAGGGGCCGGACGCTGGAGCAGATCCAGCAGATGTGGGTCGCCGACTACGACCGGCGCGAGCGGGCGCACACCAACCCCTGAAATCTCCCTGAACGGGCTTCGAACCGGCCAAAGCTCTCTTACCGTGACGGGATAGCTGAAACCGTACAGAAGGTGCGGACGAAGGGGTCACGAAGTGCATCTCACGCCGAAGGAATTCGACAAGCTGACGATCCACTCGTTGGCGATGGTCGCAAACGCCCGCAAGGCGCGCGGGGTCAAGCTCAACCACCCCGAGGCCGTGGCGGTGATCTGCGCCGCGGCGCTGGAGGGCGCGCGCGAGGGCAAGACCGTCGAGGAGGTCATGAACGACGCGAGCCATGTGCTCACCGCCGACGACGTGATCCCCGGCGTGGCGGACATGATCCCGATGCTCCAGGTCGAAGCGGTCTTCACCGACGGGTCGCGGCTGATCACCGTCCACTCACCCATCCAGTAGAGCAGCGACCGGAGGCCGCGGTCTCCGGCAGAGCGGGGGCGACATGGCGAAGCAACACCCGGGACCGAACTCCAAGCACCTTCGGCCCATCGGCGGCTACAAGCTCAGCGACCAACCTCTGGAACTCAACGCCGGGCGGCCGGTGACCGAGGTGGTCGTGCGGAACACCGGTGACCGGCCCATCCAGGTCGGCTCCCACTTCCACTTCTTCGAGGCCAACCGCTTCCTGGAGTTCGACCGCCCGGCGGCGTTCGGCAAGCGGCTGAACATCCCGGCCACCACCTCGATCCGGTTCGAGCCCGGCGACCGCAAGACCGTCCAGTTGATCCCGTACGGCGGTTCCCAGCGGGTCTACGGCTTCAACGGCCTGGTCCAGGGCTGGACCGGCGACGGGCCGATCCCCGGGTACCGGCCGGACCGGGCCGAGGCGCTCCACCAGGCCCAGACGCGCGGCTTCAAGACGACGACGCAGCAGCAGGGCCAGGCCAAGGACCAGGGCAAGGACCAGGCCAAGGGCAAGGACCAGGACAAGAGCGGCAAGGGCAAGAAGTAGCCCGGCCTTCCTTCGACGCGCCAGAGCTGGAGCGAGAACGCATGAGTCAGATCTCACGGCAGGAATATGCCGGAATGTACGGCCCGACCACGGGCGACCAGATCCGGCTGGGTGACACCGACCTCTACATCGAGATCGAGAAGGACCTGCGGGTCCTCGGTGACGAGGTCATGTACGGCGGTGGCAAGACCCTGCGCGACGGCATGGGCAGTGCCAGCCAGGCCACCAGCGCCGAGGGCGTGGTGGACCTGGTGATCACCAATGTGACGATCGTCGACGCGCTGCTCGGTGTGGTCAAGGCGGACGTGGGGATCAAGGACGGCAAGATCGCCGGGATCGGCAAGGCCGGCAACCCCAACATCATGGACGGGGTGACACCGGGCCTGGTGACCGGTCCGGGCACCGACGCGATCTCCGGTGAGCACCTGATCCTGACCGCCGGCGGCATCGACGCGCACGTCCACCTGGTCACCCCGCAGCAGGTGTGGGCCGCGCTCAGCAACGGCGTTACCACCCTCTGGGGCGGCGGTACCGGGCCCACCGACAGCACGAACGGCGTCACCATCACGCCCGGCCCGTGGAACATCCAGAACATGATGCGGTCCTTCGAGGACCTGCCGATCAACATCGGCCTGCTGGGCAAGGGCAACAGCAGTGGCCGGGCGCCGCTCGTCGAGCAGATCATGGCCGGGGTGCCCAGCTTCAAGATCCACGAGGACTGGGGCGCCCCGCCCGCGGTGATCCGGTCCTGCCTCGCCGTGGCCGACGAGTACGACGTCCAGATCAGCATCCACACCGACACGCTCAACGAGAGCGGCTACATCGAGGACAGCATCGCCGCCTTCGAGGGCCGGACCATCCACACCTTCCACACCGAGGGCGCCGGTGGCGGGCACGCGCCGGACATCATCAAGGTCGCTGGCCAGATGAACGTGCTGCCCGCGTCGACCACGCCCACCGTGCCGTACGGCATCAACAGCCAGTCCGAGCTGTACGACATGATCATGGTCTGTCACAACTTCAACCCGAAGGTGCCCTCGGACGTCGCCTTCGTGGAGAGCCGGATCCGCACCGAGACCATCGCCGCCGAGGACGTGCTCCTCGACGAGGGCGTCATCTCGATGATGCAGAGCGACTCGCAGGCCATGGGCCGGGTTGGGGAGACCTGGCTGCGGACCGTCCAGCTCGCCGGCCAGATGAAGAACGTCCGCGGCAAGCTGGCCGAGGACTCCGACGCCAACGACAACTTCCGGGTCCTGCGCTACGTCGCCAAGATGACCATCAACCCGGCGATCACCCAGGGCGTCTCGCACGTCATCGGCTCGGTCAGCCCGGGCAAGCTCGCCGACCTGGTGCTCTGGGAGCCCGCGTTCTTCGGCACGAAGCCGAAGATGGTGCTCAAGGGCGGCATGATCGCCTGGTCGATCATGGGCGACCCGAACGCCTCGCTGCCCACCCCGCAGCCGGTCTACTACCGGCCCATGTTCGGCGCCACCGGCTCCCAGCTCGCCAGGAACTGCGTGACCTTCGTGTCCCGCGCCGCGCACGAGTCGGGTGTGGCCGAGCAGCTCGGCCTGCAACGGCAGGTGATGCCGGTATACGGCTGCCGCAACCTGACCAAGCGCGACATGGTGCGCAACGACCGTACGCCGAAGCTCGAAGTCGACCCGGAGACCTTCGCCGTGAAGATGGACGGCGTGCACGCGACAGTGCCGGCGGCCAAGAACCTCCCCCTCAGCCAGCTCTACTTCTTCAGCTGACCCGGCGCGGTGCCCGCAGCCGGCCCGTCCGGTGGCGGGGTCGCGTGAAAGGAGAACACATGCTCGTCGAAACGGTACTCGGCAACGTGAACGAGCCGGCCTGGACCGAGCGGCTCCGGGAGGCCAAGGTCGACGACCTGGTCCTCGACCAGTGGGACGCCCAGAAGAGCCGGCTGCGCCGGACCACCAGCCTCGGCACCGAACTGGCGCTGTCCCTGGCCCGCGGTGTACGGCTGCGCGACGGTGACGTGCTGGCCTGGGACGACGCCACGGCGACGGCGGTGGTGGCCCGGATCGCGCTCGGCGAGGTCATGGTCGTGCACCTCGACACGCTGCACGGTGAGTCCCTGGACATGGTGATCCGCTCGGCCGTCGAACTCGGCCACGCGATCGGCAACCAGCACTGGCCGGCGGTGGTGAAGGGCACCAAGATGTACGTCCCGCTCACTGTGGACCGCAAGGTCATGGACTCGGTGATGCGCACGCACGCGTTCACCGGCCTCACCCACGAGTTCATCCCCGGCACCGAGATCATCGCGTACCTGGCCCCGCACGAGTCGCGGCGCCTGTTCGGCGGGGCCGACTCGACCCCGCACACGCACCTGCCCGCCGATCTGAACTGAGGGGCCGGGGTGTCCACGGTGACCGAGGCCCTGAAGCTGCTCCAGTTCGGTGACTCGGTCTTCCCGGTCGGTGCCTTCTCCTTCTCCAACGGGTTGGAGACGGCGGTCGAGCAGGGCGCGGTGCACGACCGGGCCACGTTGCAGGAGTTCGTGCGTACTGTCACCCGCGCCGCCGCCACCGGTGACGGGGTGGCGCTGCTCGTGGCGCACCGCGCCGCCCTCGCCGGGGACCCCGACCGGATCCGGGCGGCCGACGAGGCCGTACACCTGCGCAAGATCAACGAGGAGACGCGGACGATGACCGTCCGCATGGGGCGCAAGCTGGCCGAGGCCGCCGAACGGGTGGTGGGGGAGTCCCTGCTGCGCAAGCGCGTCGCGGAGAGCGGCACCGGCGTCCCGGTCACCTACCCGGTCGCGCTCGGCGTGCTCTTCGCCGAACTCGGCGTGGACGAGGCGGACGCGTTCGCCGCCCACCAGTACGGCGCGGCCTCCATGGTGCTCGGCGCGGCGGTCCGGCTGATGCGGGTGGACCACCTCGACACCCAGTCGATCCTCTTCGCGGTGAACGAGCGGGTCGGCGAGGACTACGAGGAGGTGCGCACCGCCGGGCTCGACGACATGCAGAGCTTCGCGCCGCACCTCGACGTGCTGGCCGGCGCGCACCAGCACGCACACGTACGGATGTTCATGAGCTGAACGCTCATCACCTGAAGGGCTTTCTCAACAATGAAATCAGCGAGTCGGATCGGCGTGGGCGGCCCGGTGGGCAGCGGCAAGACGGCCATCATCGAGGCCGTCGTGCCCCGCCTGGTCGAGCAGGGCCTGCGCATCCTGGTCATCACCAACGACGTGGTCACCACCGAGGACGCCAAGCACGTCCGCCGCGCCCTGACCGGCGTGCTGGTGGAGGAACGCATCGTCGGGGTGGAGACCGGCGCCTGCCCGCACACCGCTGTTCGCGAGGACCCCAGCATGAACCTCGCCGCGGTGGAGGACATGGAGGCGCGGTTCCCGGACAGCGACGTCGTGCTCATCGAGAGCGGCGGGGACAACCTCACGCTCACCTTCAGCCCCGCGCTCGTCGACTACTTCATCTACGTGATCGACGTGGCGGCCGGCGACAAGATCCCGCGCAAGAACGGCCCTGGTATCTCCAAGTCCGACATCCTCGTGATCAACAAGACCGACCTGGCCCCGTACGTCGACGCCGACCTGGACGTGATGGCCCGCGACGCCGAGCTGATGCGCGGCGGCAAGCCGTTCGTGTTCACCAACTGCAAGACCGGTGAGGGCATCGACGACCTGGTGGACCTGGTCCGCCGCAACGCGCTCTTCGACGCCGAAGTCCTGGCATGACCACTCTGGACTCCGTCCGGGAACTCGCGCCGTACCAGGACCAGCCGGCGCAGTTGCCGGCTGCCGCGAACGGCAAGGTGGGCATCCTCCGGCTGGGGTTCGAGCGGCGCGGCGACCGGACCATCATGCGCGACGTCTTCCGGCAGTCCCCGCTGCTGGTGCAGCGCGCGCTGTACTGGGACGAGGAGATGCCGGGCCTGCCCTGCGTCATGATCCTCACCACCTCCGGCGGCGTGCTCCAGGGCGACCGGCTGCGCATCGACGTCGACCTGGGGCCGGGCGCGCAGGCGCACCTGGTCACCCAGGCCGCCACCAAGATCCAGGAGATGGACGCCAACTACGGCACCCAGAGCCAGAGCTTCACCCTGGCCGACGACGCCTACCTGGAGTTCCTGCCCGAGCCGGTGATCCCGTTCCGGCGCAGCCGGTTCGTCTCCGACACCGTGGTCCGCCTGCCGCAGACCGCGACAATGCTGTACGCCGAGGTGCTCCAGCCCGGCCGCAAGTACTACCGCGACGGCGAGATCTTCGCGTACGACCTGTTCTCCACCACGCTGCGGGCGCAGCGGCCCGACGGACGCCCGCTGTTCGTGGAGAAGTTCGTCATCACTCCGGGCCGGTTTCCGGTGACGCGGATCGGCATGATGGACCGCTTCCACGTCTTCGGCAACGCCGTGCTGCTCACCGACCCGGACCGGGCGGCCCGGGTCTTCGAGCGGACCGCGACACCGGTGTGGGACGAGCAGACGCCGCTGGCCACCGCTGTGAGCCGGCTGCCGAACGACGCCGGCCTGGTGTTCAAGGTGCTGGGTCAGGAGACCGAACCGGTCCGCGCCGCCGTACGCGCGTTCTGCACGGCCGCCCGTGAAGAGGTGACCGGCTGCACCTTCCCGCCGGTCTTCAGCTGGCGTTGAGGCGAGGAGAAGACCGACATGGCCGACATCGGACGAGGCTGGCGCCACCTGGCCGACCGGAACCCGCTGGTCCGGTTCGTCGACGCGTGCCTGCGCGGCGCCGCCCAGGTGGTGCTGCAGAACAATCCGCTGAGCGGCCTGCTCATCCTGATCGCGCTCGCCTGGGGCGCGTTCGAGGCCGGCACGCCCCGGGTGATCGGCGGCGGCGTGCTCGCCCTGGTCGTGGGCACCGCCACCGCGCTGGCGTTGCGGGTCGACCCGGCCAGCTGGCGCAAGGGTCTGTTCGGCTTCAGCCCGCTGCTGACCGGCCTGGCGGTGCCCACGTTCCTCGACAAGCGCCCGATGATGTGGCTCTACCTGGTGCTCGGCGCGATCGGCACGGTGGTGGTCACGCTCGCCCTCAACGCCGTCTTCAAACGCTGGAACCTGACCGCCTACACCTTCCCGTTCGTGCTCACGACCTGGTTCCTGCTGATGGGCGCGTACCAGTTCGACAAGTTCACGGTGCTGACCAAGCTGACACCGACGTTCCCCGGCGAGGGACCGCTGACCGGCGGCACCTTCGGCTGGGGCCTCATCCCGACCTTCCTCAAGGGCGTGTCCCAGGTCTATCTGATCGAGAGCTGGGTCACCGGACTGCTCATCCTCATCGCCCTGCTGATCAACTCCCGCTGGTCGGCGCTGTTCGCGGTGATCGGCACCGTCGGCGCGACACTGCTGGCGCTCTGGTTCGGCGCCGACGGCGCGTCGCTGGACAAGGGCCTGTTCGCCTTCAACGCCGTGCTGACCGCGATCGTGGTGGGCGCTGTCGCGCACCGCCCCGGCACGCTGGTGACCGTCTACACGCTGTTCGGCATCGCGCTGACGCTGTTCGTGCAGATGGCGCTGACCACCATGCTCACCCCGCTGGGCATTCCGGTGCTGACCGGTCCGTTCAACATCGCCACCTGGCTGTTGCTGCTGCCGGACCGGCACTTCGCGCAGTTGCCCCACCACGAGCGGGTGAAGGACACCTTCCTGGCCACCGCTCGTGACTCCGTCCACCTGCGAGACAAGGGGGGAAACCATGTCCGCTCCGAACGCGGGTGACACCGCCTGGGTGCTTGTGTGCGCCGGCCTCGTCCTGTTCATGACACCGGGCCTGGCCGCCTTCTACGGCGGTATGGTCCGCACCCGCAACGTGCTGGCGATGCTGCAACAGAACATGATCGCGTTGGGCGTGGTCAGCCTGACGTGGGTGCTCGTCGGCTACACCATCGCCTTCGGCGACGACGCCGGCAGCGGGCTGTTCGGCAACCTGGAGCTGTTCGGGCTCACCGACCTGAAGGTGCCGCCCGCGCCCAACCTGCACGTGGTCGACGGCCGGATCACCATCCCCACGCTGGCGTTCGTCCTGTTCCAGATGATGTTCGCGGTGATCACACCGGCGCTCGTCACCGGCGCCACAGCGGGCCGGCTGCGCTTCGGCGGCTGGGTGCTGTTCCTCGCGGTCTGGTCGGTGGTGGTCTACGCGCCGATCGCGCACTGGCTCTGGCACCCCGGCGGATGGCTGGCGAAGTTCGGCACCCAGGACTGGGCCGGCGGGCTCGTCGTGCACGCCAGCGCCGGCGCCGCCGTGCTGGCCGTCCTGCTCGTCGTCGGTCGCCGCCGGGACTGGCCGCACACCGCCGCGCCACCGAACTCGATCCCGCTGACCATCGTCGGCGCGGGCATCCTCTGGTTCGGCTGGTTCGGCTTCAACGGCGGCGACGGCCTCCAGGCCAACGGCCTGGCCGCGCAGGCCGTCCTCAACACGCACCTCGCCGCCGCGGCGGCGATGCTCGTCTGGCTGGCGCTGGAACGCGTCACCGACGGGCACAGCACCGTCGTGGGCGCGGTCTCCGGCGCGGTGGCGGGCCTCGCGACGGTCACCCCGACCGCCGGGTACGTCAACGCGGCCTCGGCCGTCGCGATCGGGGCGCTGGCCGGCCTGGTCTGCCACTTCGCGCTGAAGCTGAAGTACCTGCTGCGCCTCGACGACGCGCTCGACGTGCTCGCCGTGCACTTCGTCGGCGGCATGCTCGGCACGCTCCTGCTCGGCCTGTTCGGCAACCGCGGGGTCAACCCGCTCGGCGCCGACGGGCTGTTCCTCGGCGGCGGGGGCGGCCTGCTGTGGCGCCAACTCGTCGGCGTGGTGAGCGTGGTCGCGTTCTCCTTCGTCCTGACCTGGCTGATCGCCGCCGGAGTGCAGGCGCTCATCGGCCTGCGCGTACCGCTCGCCGACCAGGAACGCCTCGACCAAGCGCAACAGGGCGCCGACGCGTACCACCTAGGCGGGGTCACCAGCCTGACCGCGCCGGGCGCGCCCCGCCGCCGTACCGGAGCGGCGCCGGCCGGCGAACCGGCAGTGCCACCAGGCCAGCGGGTACGGGTGGTCACCGCGCTGCTGGAACCGGATCCGGCGGCCAACAGCGCCGACCTGCGCGACGCCCTGCTTGCCGCCGGCGCGATCTCGGTGATCGTCAGCGACGCCGCCGTGGCGACGACCACGCCGCAGGCGAGCCTGCTGCCGCGCGGCTACTGGCAGGACCAGCCCCTCGCCGCCCGATTGCGGGTCACGGTGCTGGTCGGCGCTGACGGCGTGGGTGCGGTGCTGGACGAGCTGGACCGGATGGGCGCGCGGCGGAGCGACACGTTCGTGCAGGAGGCGGAACGCGTCTGATTCCTTGAGTGGTAGGGCGCGATGACGCAGGCTGTGCGTATGGCGCGACAGCATTCTCCGATCCTCGACCCGCCACCCGGTCACGGCCTTCGCCATGCGCTGGGATCGGGCGGCTCGTGGTAGCGGGCAACGGTCACGTCGACAGGCCAAGCCGTCGAGTCCCGCGACGGGACATGATCATCCGCCCGTTCCCCGTCTTGGCTGCGGACCAACAGCCTGAGGCCGCTCTGGACCGTTTGCGCGGGTGGGCGGAAGGGCAGGCTGAGGACGCGGTTGCCTGGTACCTGCGCGACAAGGCGGTACGCCGCAGGATCTCCCGCCTGCTGCGCGGTTGCGCGATTCTGCTGGGGATCGCTGGCGGAGTCGTGCCCCTCGTCAGCGCGGCGAGCGCTGGGAGCGGCGCCAGCTGGGGATATGTCCTGCTCGCTATTGCTGGTGGCTGCCTGGCCTTCGACCACTTCTTTGGCCTGTCCTCCGCCTGGATGCGCGACATCGCTACCGCGCAAGCGCTTCAGCGGGCACTCATCGAGTTCCGGCTGGACTGGGTTGCCACGCAGTTGGGTGTCGCGGCCACGGAGGACGCGGTGGTACGGCGGCGCGAGGAACTAATCCGCGTGCTCGTGCTGCGGACGGCCGAGTTGGTCGAGGCGGAGACCGGCGAGTGGCTCAGTGAGTTCCGCAGCAACATCGGTGACCTAAACCGGCGGAGCGGATGGTCGCCCGCAGCGGACCACACCTCCGTCGGAGCGGGTCAATCGGCCGGTGCCGCCGGCAAGCAGGCCGATATCACTTGAGGCCGCCTCGGGTGCGGTGCAGCACTGAAGGTGTAGTGGTCGCACAACTCGCGGAAGGCGTCGAGCGTCACGTCCGGCGCGTACTGCGGAGGATCATCGCTCTTGACTTCTGCTGCGGTGACGGCCGCCGGGTCCCAGTGGGACAGTGCGACCAAGCCGCGCCAGAGGTCGGAGTCGTGGTGGGTGCCGTAGCGAGCCCAGGCGGCGAGCATCCCTGCTCGCTTGGCCATCGCCACGTCCTTGCTCAGGCTGTCGCCCACGTACAGGCAGTGGGCAGTCGGAACGCCGAGCTGCTCGGAGATCTGACGGGCGATCTCCGGATTGGGCTTGCGTGCCGTCGGTGGCAGTACGCGAACCTCGATTGCGGCCGGAAGGGACAGTCGATCGGCGCCCAACGGGTGTGGTGGCCCGACGAACCGGGGCGCGTAGATCGCCTCCAACATCGCGTCCAACCCGAGCGACCTTGCTCGACTGCTGATGTTCACGTCCTTGGCCTCGGTGTGTCCCACAACGTGACAACCTGTGGCCTTGATGGCCCGGAGCGTGCTTTCCACATCCGGATAGAGGTGAAGGTGACGTCGCCGGACCTCGTTGAAAGCGGCGAAGGCCGGCAGTAGGTGCTCGTGTCGTGCTCGTTGGCTCATCCCGGGTAGGCGTCGCTCGACGGCAGAGGTCTCGAGCAGCGCGAAGGGGTGCTCGGTGTTGCCGTGGTTGCGGTGAACGGCCTGGAGGTTGTTGCGCAACTCGTCCTCGGACACGTCGAGGAGTTCGGCGGCTACGGCCACCATCGCTCGCACTGCCGGCACGAAGTACGCCACCCAGTCGTACAACGTATTGTCCATGTCGAGGATGAGGGCGTGCACGACGGGCCGTCTGATGGTCATGGGGAAACGACCTTCCAGGGGGCAATCTCAAGCCGGCCGTCTGACCCTGTTGCCAGCGGGGCCCGCCAGGTCATGAAGCGTTCGAACGAGCCTTGTTGTTGACTCCGGTACATCTCCAACTCCACGACTGGACCCGCCATCCGGATCAGGTTGAAGAAGTTACGCCGACCGTCTGACGATCTCGAGCCGCTGCTCCCGCCACCGACGATGTTGAAGCGTCCCAGGTCCCAGCGTTCGTTGCTGTATTCGGGGAGATGGTACGCCTCGGTGCGCCAGACGAACGCGCGGTGCTTGTGCCCGTGCACCGCGAGGTGCACCCCGTCACGGGCGGCCAGGCGCTGGATCCTTGGTGCGTCGATGGCGATCCCGAAACCCGTCGCGTACTCGTCGGGCGATTCGAGGTCCTCGGTCAGTGCGAGATGATGATGCAGCGCGAGCACGCGCAGGGCTGATCCAGGGCTCGACCAGGCGAGCGCACTGGTCACCTCGCGGTATGCGGACTCCTGGACCCGGCCCATGCCCGCCAGGAACGACTGCCCCTGTTCCAGCGAACTGGAGTTGACCGCGGCGATGTCGACCAGGTTGCCGCCGGGGAAGACGAAGCGGCGAGCCATCGAGAGGTGGGGTGAGGCCGGGTATCCGTATAGGGCGCGAAAGAACTCCCGGTAGTCGGCCGTTGCCGCCGCCGGAGCCACCTCGACCGGTGCTCCGTATTCGTACGAGTCACCGCGGGTCCAGGCGATGTCGTGATTGCCGGGGATGACGACGAGATGTTCCATGCCCAGCCCGAGCAGCCCATTGGTGAGCTTGAAGAGGCCGGCCCGCGCCGCCGCGAACTCGTCGCGGTGGGCGACGTAGGTGAGATCGCCCGTTACGAGGACCGCTCCTACCGACCGCTGATCACGAGCCAGGGCATCGGAGATCGCGTCGACCATGGTCGGGCGAGTAGCGCCGTCCTCGGTCTCCAGCCGCCACTGATGCTCCGACCGAAACCGCCCGGTCGCATAGTGCGGATCGGTGAGGTGCAGCAGCCACGGCCCTGGGCAGGCGATCGGCTCGGCGGACAGCGCGCCGTCCTGGCGTGGCGACGCGGTCAGGAACCGCTCGCTGGAGTCAGCCGGCTGGGCCGGACGGATCTCCCAGATGGTGGTGTCCATCGCGCGCAGCTCGTCAGCGTCCAGGATCCGCTTACCCACCAGCCGCTCCATTTGGCCTCGCGGATGATGTGGCAACGGCGGTGCGGCGGCGAAGGAGAACTTCCCGAAGAATTCCATCGGCTCCTCGGCCAGGGCCACCAGCCGTAGCCATCCCCGGCTGTGCCGACTCGCCCGATAGTAGGGTGGAACGCCGTCCCGTTCGGCGTCGGGCGGACTGAGCGAGGTGAAGGCCCCGAGATCGTCCGGCTGCGGCAGGATCACGCGGTCGACGATGGCGGGATGAACGAGGCCCGTCCCGGAGTGGAACAGCCCGATCGGCACCCGACGTCCCTCCAGCGTCTCGCGTTCGAGCGCCTCCCATACCTCCAGTCGTCCGGGTTCGTTGGGTCGCTTCCACCAGCCCCACCAGCACCAACCACGCTCCTGCAGGACGGCGCGATGCTCGGGCAGGGTGTCGGCGACCAGATCCCGGTACCGGAACAGGTACCGCGGGTCCGGGGTGCTGGGGCTGGGCGAACGATCGCTCATGCCAGTGAGCCTCCAACGGCGGGCGAGGGGTGTCCGGGCAAGCCGAGGGCCGATCCGGGAGAAACCATCTGTATACCCGAGCGCGACGATGCTCGATACCCGGCGCCGTTCCGGCGGTGCCGTGTGGCAGCTTCCCTCCGGACGGTCGTGCCGCATACTGGCCCGGTGTTCACTCTCGCCCAGGCGCGACACCTGGTGGCCACGCTGCGGCCGCGCGTCGACGAGCTGATCCGGCTGCGGGCCGACCTGGCCGAGCTGCGGGTCGATCTGGCCGATCACGGCGTCAGCGCGCTCGGCGGGTTGGCCGAGGTGAAGGCGCTGGAGGCGCGGTTGCATCTCGTGGTGGACGAGTTCCACCAGCACGAGATCGCGGTGAAGGGGATCGCCCCGGTGCTGCTCGACTTCCCCGGTGAGCGCGACGGCCGGGCGGTGCTGTGGTGCTGGCTGGAGGGGGACACCGACATCCGGTGGTACCACCGGGTCGAGTGCGGTTTCGCCGGCCGCCGCCCCGTCTGAGCGAGCCGTGGTCCGGCCCGAGCCGCCCTGTCCGCGTCTGATCTGCGTCGATTCGTCCTCGCTGGCGGAAACCTTCGGTGCGGTGCGCGAAACCGGCAACGATTTGTCGGCGTAAGTCGCTATGCGCGCCGGGCCGCAAATCGGTGATCTTCCATGCCCTGTGATCTTATTGATATCTATCTCTCACCACCACTTCACGCCCCCAGGAGTGCGACGTGCGGAGATCCCGTCTTGCCACCCTCGCCCTGACTCTGGCCGCCTCGGTCGGGGTCACTCTGTCTCTGGCCGCCCCCGCCCAGGCGGCCCCGTCCGACCGCTATGTCGCGCTCGGCGACTCGTACGCCTCCGGCGTCGGCGCCGACAGCTACACGTCCGAGAGCGGTAACTGCCTGCGCAGTACGAACGCTTATCCGGCGCTCTACAACACCAACATCAAGCCCGCGTCGTACCGTTCGGTCGCCTGCTCCGGCGCCACCACGGCGGACGTCATCAACAGCCAGCTCTCCGCGCTCTCCTCCACCACCACGCTGGTTAGCGTCACAGTGGGCGGCAACGACGTCGGCTTCGCCAACATCATGAGCACCTGCGTGCTCCAGGGGGAGACCCAGTGCGTGGCGGCCGTGCAGTCCGCCATGAACGTGGCCCGCACCTCGATGCCGGGCCGCCTCGCCAACGTCTACAACGGCATCAAGAGCCGCTCGCCCTCGGCCCGCGTCGTGGTGGTCGGCTACCCGGTCTTCTACCAGCTCGGCACCACCTGCGTCGGGCTCAGCGCGACGTCCCGGGCGAAGATCAACGAGGGCATCAACCTGCTCGACGACATCACCCGTACGGCCGCCGTCTCGGCCGGCTTCAAATTCGCCGACGTCCGCTCCATCTTCGTCGGCCACCAGCTGTGCAGCGGCGGGACCAAGTGGCTGCACGCCCTGAACGTGCTGAGCCTGAGCAAGTCGTACCACCCGACGGCCGCGGGGCAGTCCGGCGGCTACTACCCGGTCTTCCGGTCCGCCGCCGGCTGACCCGGTCCACGGCAGCGGCACGCCTCCGGACGGGGGCGTGCCGCTGCGCCGTGCCCTGCGGCGCTCAGGCGGGCAGGACCTTCTCGATCGCCGTACGCAGCTCCGGTGAGTCGGGCGTGACCTGCGGCGCGAACCGGCCCGCGACGGTGCCGTCCGGCGCGACGAGGAACTTCTCGAAGTTCCAGCGCACGTCGCCGGTGTGCCCCTCGGCGTCCGGCGTGGACACCAGCTCCGCGTAGAGCGGGTGCCGGTCCGGCCCGTTGACGTCGACCTTCTCCGTCATCGGGAACGTCACGCCGTAGTTGACCTGGCAGAACTCCTCGATCTCGGCGGCGCTGCCCGGCTCCTGGCCGGCGAACTGGTTGCACGGCACCCCGAGCACCGTCAGCCCGCGTCCGGCGTACGTGTCGGCGAGTTCCTGAAGGCCCGCGTACTGCGGGGTGAGGCCGCAGCGGGAGGCCACGTTGACCACGAGCAGGGCGCGGCCGCGGTAGCTGCCGAGGCCGGCCGGGCCGCCGGTGAGGGCGTCGATCTGGACGTCGAAAACGGTCATGGCACGAGGCTACGGGCACCCGCGTGGGCGGTGCCGTGCCGTCCGGGAAATCGATGCATCGACATCTTGACGAAGTGGCGACGGTGTGAGTAGCGTCTCAGCAATCAATTTGGAAAGTTTCCTAACTATTGGAGGGACGCCGTATGAAGAGATCGCTCCGCCGGGCCCTGTGGGCCACCGGCGCCGTGGTCGCGCTCGCGGTCGCCGCGGTGCCCATGACCACCGCGTCGGCCGCCGGCAGCGTCACCGCCACGTTCGCCAAGGTGCAGGACTGGGGGACCGGCCACGAGGGACGGGTGACAGTCACAAACGGCACCAGCTCCACGGTCAACGGCTGGCGCATCGAGTTCACGCTGCCCTCCGGCACCTCGATCAGCAGCTCCTGGGACGCCGACATCACCCGTAGCGGCGACCGCTACGTGGCGGTGAACAAGAGCTGGGCGGCCACGCTCGCCCCGGGCGCCAGCTTCAGCTGGGGCTACAACGGCACCGGCGCGTACAAGGCGCCGGTGAGCTGCACGATCAACGGTGGCTCCTGCACCGGCGGCGGCACGCCGACGACCGCCGCACCGACCACGACCCCGCCGACCACGACGCCGCCCACCACCACGCCGCCGACGACCACCCCGCCGACGACGCAGCCGCCCACCACGCCGCCGCCCGGTGGCAAGAAGATCGTCGGCTACTTCGCCGAGTGGGGCGTCTACGCCCGCAACTACCACGTCAAGAACATCCACACCAGCGGCTCGGCCGCGAAGCTGACCCACATCCTGTACGCCTTCGGCAACACCACCGGCGGCCGGTGCAGCATCGGTGACAGCTACGCCGACTACGAGAAGGCGTACACCGCCGCGGACAGCGTCGACGGCGTCGCCGACACCTGGGACCAGCCGCTGCGCGGCAGCTTCAACCAGCTGCGCAAGCTGAAGAAGATGTACCCGAACCTGAAGGTGCTCTGGTCCTTCGGCGGCTGGACCTGGTCCGGCGGCTTCACCCAGGCCGCGCAGAACCCGGCCGCGTTCGCCGACTCCTGCTACTCGCTGGTCAAGGACCCGCGCTGGGCGGACGTCTTCGACGGCATCGACGTCGACTGGGAGTACCCGAACGCCTGCGGCCTCCAGTGCGACAGCAGCGGCCCGAACGCGTTCAAGAACGTGGTCTCGGCGCTGCGGAGCAAGTTCGGCTCCAGCTTCCTGGTCACCGCGGCGATCACCGCCGACGGCAGCAACGGCGGCAAGATCGACGCCACCGACTACGCCGGCGCCGCGACCAACCTCAACTGGCTGATGCCGATGACGTACGACTACTTCGGCGCCTTCAACGCCCAGGGACCGACCGCGCCGCACTCGCCGCTCTACTCGTACACCGGGATCCCGCAGCAGGGCTTCTGGTCGGACGCGGCGATCCAGAAGCTCAAGTCCAAGGGCGTGCCGTCCAGCAAGCTGCTGCTCGGCGTCGGCTTCTACGGACGCGGCTGGACCGGCGTGACCCAGGCCGCACCCGGCGGCAGCGCCACCGGCGCGGCCCCGGGCACCTACGAGGCGGGCATCGAGGACTACAAGGTGCTCAAGAACAGCTGCCCGGCCACCGGCACCGTCGGCGGCACGGCGTACGCCAAGTGCGGCAGCAACTGGTGGAGCTACGACACCCCGTCGACCATCGGCGGGAAGATGAGCTACGCCAACAGCCAGGGCCTCGGTGGCGCGTTCTTCTGGGAGCTCTCCGGTGACACAGGCAACGGCGAGCTGATCGGCGCCATCAAGGGCGGTCTCGGCTGAGCCGAGGGCCGACGCACCACCCACCCGGCGGGGAGGGGCCACACCGGCCCCTCCCCGCCCGCGTGCCGTCCTGGCCGAGCGCACCGATCCGGGTCAGGATGGGGAGTCACCCGGCGGCGCGGGCCGGGTGTGGCACACTCGCCGCTCGACGAGTCCACGCGACGGGAGGACAGATGGGTCGCAGCCACCGGGGCCGGTTCGCCGGCCTCGCTCTCCTCGCGTTCCTGCCGGTGGCCCTGGCCGCCTGCGGCTCGAACGGTCAGGAGGGCGGCGACGCCCGGCCCAGCGAGAAGGCGCCCGCCGAGGAGGCGGCGGCCAAGAGCCGGGAACGCGTGCAGGCGTACCTGGACGCGCTGACCGCCCGCGACGCCGACGCCGGCCGCAGCCAGCTCTGCGCGCCCATGCACGCCGCCTTCGACTCCGCCGCCACCGGCCCGAACGGCGACTTCGCCGACCACTTCACGGTGCCGCAGGCGACCATCACCGACGTCCGCTCCGGCCCGAACGGCCAGGAGGTCAGCGCCTCGGTCACTGTCACCGCCGGATCGCGTACGGTCGCCCGGTCGCTGCTGTTCACCGTCACCCGGAACGGGGCGGACTGGTGCATCTCCGGCGAGGTGCCCGTCGACACTCCGGTCGAGCCGACCCCCGAACCGGCAGGGCCGGCATCGGGCGGCGGGACCACCGACCCGACGGGACCGCCGCCGGCCGCGCCGGCCTCGCCGGTGTCCTCCCAGTGACCGGAACTATCCCCCTCGGCGGCGAGTGATCGCTTCGGTCGCCGTACGCTTTCTCTCATGCGCCATGAGTGGCATCAGCTGAGTCACCCCGCCGTGGGCAGCCCTGGTCTGCAGACCAGCCGCCCGACCGCCGACTCCGCCGAGGACGCGGCCCTCGGCCTCGACCGTTGGCGGGAGCTGCCGCGCGCGCAGACCCCGCCGTGGGACGACCCGGCCCAGGTCGCCGAGGTCTGCCGGGTGCTGGACACGGTGCCGTCGGTGGTCGCGCCCTACGAGGTCGACCAGCTGCGGCAGCGGCTCGCGCTGGTCTGCGAGGGCAAGGCGTTCCTGCTCCAGGGCGGCGACTGCGCGGAGACCTTCGCCGACAACACCGAGAGCCACCTGCTCGCCAACGCCCGCACGCTGCTCCAGATGGCCATCGTGCTCACCTACGGCGCGTCGCTGCCGGTGGTCAAGGTCGCCCGGGTGGCCGGCCAGTACACCAAGCCCCGGTCCCTGCCGACCGACGCCCGGGGCCTGCCCGCCTACCGCGGCGACATGATCAACTCGCTGGAGGCCACGCCGGAGGCGCGGGTCGCCGACCCGCAGCGCATGATCCGGGCGTACGCGAACTCGGCCGCCGCGATGAACATGCTCCGGGCGTACCTGGCCGGCGGGCTGGCCGACCTGCACGCGGTGCACGACTGGAACAAGGACTTCGTGCGGCGGTCCCCGGCCGGGGAGCGCTACGACGCGATCGCCCGCGAGATCGACCGGGCGCTGGCCTTCATCCGGGCCTGCGGGATGACCGACGACGAGGCGCTGCGTACCGTCACGCTGCACTGCTCACACGAGGCGCTGGCGCTGGAGTACGACCGGGCGCTGACCCGGATCTCCAACGGCAAGGCGTACGGCCTGTCCGGGCACTTCCTCTGGATCGGGGAACGGACCCGGCAGATCGACGGCGCGCACATCGACTTCATCTCCCGCATCGCCAACCCGATCGGGGTCAAGCTCGGCCCGACGACCACCCCGGACGAGGCGATCGAGCTCTGCGAGAAGCTCAACCCGGACAACATCCCCGGCCGGCTCACGCTGATCAGCCGGATGGGCAACCACCGGGTCCGCGACGCGCTGCCGCCGATCGTCGCCAAGGTCACCGCCGCCGGCGCGAAGGTCGTCTGGCAGTGCGACCCGATGCACGGCAACACACACGAGTCCTCAAACGGCTACAAGACCCGGCACTTCGACCGGATCGTCGACGAGGTGCTCGGCTACTTCGAGGTGCACCGCGGTCTGGACACCCACCCGGGCGGCCTGCACGTCGAGCTGACCGGCGAGGACGTCACCGAGTGCCTCGGCGGCGCCCAGGGCATCGAGGACCTGGACCTGCCCGACCGGTACGAGACCGCCTGCGACCCCCGGCTGAACACCCAGCAGTCGCTGGAGTTGGCGTTCCTGGTGGCGGAGATGCTCCGTGGCTGAGGTCATCGACCTGCGGACGGACACGGTGACCCGGCCGACGCCGGGGATGCGGGAGGCGATGGCCGCCGCCGAGGTGGGCGACGACGTCTACGGCGAGGACCCGACCGTCACCGCGCTGGAGGCCGAGGTGGCCGCGCTCTTCGGCCACGAGGCGGCGCTGTTCGCCCCGAGCGGCTCGATGGCCAACCAGATCGCGCTCCAGTTGCACGTACCCCCCGGTGACGAGCTGCTCTGCGACGCCGACGCGCACGTGGTCACGTACGAGGTCGGCGCCGCCGCCGCGTACGGCGGGATCTCCTCGCGGACGTGGCCGGCGGTCGGCGCGGAGCTGGACCCCGACGTGGTCGCCGGGATGATCCGGCCGGACGGCTACTTCGCGGTGCCCACCCGCGCGATCGCCGTGGAGCAGACCCACAACCGGGGCGGCGGTGGGGTGATCCCGCTGCCGACGCTGCGCCGGATGCGGGAGGTCGCCGACGAGCACGGGGTGGCGCTGCACTGCGACGGCGCGCGGATCTGGCACGCGCACGTGGCCGACGGGGTGCCGCTGGCCGAGTACGGCGTGCTGTTCGACACGCTCTCGGTCTGCCTCTCCAAGGGCCTCGGCGCGCCGGTCGGCTCGCTGGTGGTGGGCAGCGCCGAGAAGATCGCCCGGGCGCGGTTCCTCCGCAAGCGGATGGGCGGCGGCATGCGGCAGGTCGGCATCCTCGCCGCCGCCGGCCGGTACGCGCTGGCGCACCACGTCGAGCGGCTCGCCGACGACCACGCCAAGGCGGCCCGGCTGGCCGAGGCGGTCGCCCCGCACGGGGTGCTCGCGGCGGTGGTGCGGACCAACATCGTGCCGCTCGACCTGACCAAGCACCCGCTGGACGCGCCCGCGCTGGCTGCCGCCGCGCGGGCGGAAGGGCTGCTTATCTCGGTGCTCGGCCCGCGTACCGCCCGGCTGGTCACCCACCTGGACGTCGCCGACGCGCAGATCGACCGCGCCGCCACCATCCTGCACACCGCCCTGCGCGCCTGACCCCGCGCGCCTGCCCCCGCCCCGCCCACGCCCGTTGATCAAGGAGTTTGTGTCTGATTCCGCGCCGGAGCCGGACACAAACTCCTTGATCAACGCAGTGGTGCGGGGGAGGGGGAGGGGCCCGTCAGGGGTGGAGGCGCTTGAGGGTGGCTATGTCGGCGGCGTGGCCGATGTGCTTCTCCGTGGGGGTCTCCACCAGCACCGGCACCCCGGCGGTCGCCGGGTGACGCATCAGCTCGGCGAACGCCGGCTCGCCGATGGTGCCCTTGCCGATGTTCTCGTGCCGGTCCCGGGTGGAACCGCACAGGTCCTTCGAGTCGTTCGCGTGCACCAGCCGCAACCGGTCCGCGCCCACCGTGGCGACCAGCGTGTCGAGCGTGGCGGTCATGCCACCCTCGGCGGCCAGGTCGTGCCCGGCCGCCCAGGCGTGACAGGTGTCGAAGCAGACGCCGAGCATCGGGTGGCGGTCGACCGCGTCCAGGTAGGGGCCGAGGTGCTCGACCCGGGACGCCAGTGACCGGCCGCCCCCGGCGCTCGGCTCGACCAGCAGCATCGGCCCGCCGGTGGCCGCTGCCTCGTCGAGCAGTGGGAGCAACGCCGCGCGGACCTGCCGCATGGCCGCCTCGGCGTGACCGGCGTCGACCGAGCTGCCGGCGTGGAAGACCACGCCCTCGGCGCCGATCGCCCGCCCTCGCCGCAACGCGTGGGCCAGCGTATCGGCCGACCGGGTGACGGTCGCCGGAGTGGGGGAGCCGAGGTTGACAAGCAGTGAGGCGTGGATGAAGACGGGCAGGCCGCGCTCGCCGCACCCGTCGCGGAACAACGCGTCCTGCGCCGGGTCGCCCGGCGGCAGCGCCCAGCCGCGCGAGTTCGAGACGTAGACCTGCACCACCTCGGACTCGGCCGCCTCGGCGTACGGCAGGGCCGCCCGGGCCAGGCCGCCGGAGGTGGGGGTGTGCGACCCCACCCGGCGGCGACCGTCGCAGCCGCTCACAGGCACGTCACCGTGACCGTCGTGCCCGGCGGCACCGGCGTGTTCTCGGCCGGGTTCTGGATCCGGACGACGCCGTTCGGGTTGAGCTGGACGTTGACCGGGAAGCCCTGGCTCTCCAGCGTCTGCTTGGCCTGCTGGCACGGCATGTCGATCACCCGGGGGACGGCCACCTGCGGCGGGCCCTTGCTGATCTCCAGCTTGACCTGGGCGCCCTTCTCCACGCCGGTGCCGTCGGCCGGGCTCTGGCCGAGGATCTCGTCCTTCGGCTTGTCGGAGTCCTTGACGGTCTCCACCGGCCTCAGCCCGAGCTGCGCGAGGATGGTCCGTGCCTCGGTGAGGCTCTTGCCGACCAGGTTGGGCACGGAGACCGGCGCACGACCCTTGCTCAGGATCAACGTCACCTTCGTGTCGGGCTTGACCACCGTGCCCACCTTCGGGTCGGTGGCCAGCACCACGCCCGCCGGCAGGGCGTCGTCGTACCGCGAGGAGCCCTTGACCACGACCAGGTTGACGCCCTCCAACTCGGCCTGGGCCAGCGAGTAGTCCTTGCCCACCACGTCCGGCACCGGCAGCCGCTCCGGACCGAGCGACAGGGTCAGCGTGATCGTGCCGCCCTTGACGATCCGCGCGGCCGATCCGGGAGCCTGCCCGAGCACCGTGTCCTTGGGGACCTTCTCGTCGTAGCGCGGGGCGGCGTACCGCAGCGTGAAGCCGCCGCGCTGGGCCTGCGCCTCCGCGTCGGCCTTGCTCAGGCTCACCAGCTGCGGCGCGACCGTGTAGCGGCCCACCCCGAACCACCAGCCGCCACCCGCGGCGACCAGGCCGAGCACCACGACCACCGCGGCGACTGCGAGCCGTCCGCGCGGCGAGCCCATGATCCGGGTACGCAGGGCGGCGAACCCGGTCCCCGCGGCGTCCTCCTCGGCGGCGCGGCGCCGGTGCGGGCGCTGCGCGGCGCCGCCCTCGGGCAGCCGGGCCCACGCCGGGCGCTCGACCGGCTGGAGCGCGGCCACCATCTGGGTCGGCTGACTCAGGACGGCTGTCTCGTCGCTGAGCTGCGGCAGCACAGTGGTGTGCGCGTGCGGGTCGCCCAGTTGCTCGCGGGCCGCCTGCACCTCGCTCAGCAGCGCCGCGGCGTCGGCCGGCCGGCCGGCCGGATCCCGCCGGGTGGCCCGGGCGACGAGCGCGTCGAGCACCGGCGGCAGTGCCGGCACCAGCGTCGACGGCGCCGGTACGTCCCGGTCGACGTGCTGCCACGCGACCTCCACCGGGCGGTCGCCGTCGTAGGGGACCCGGCCGGTGAGCATCTCGAACAGCACGATGCCGGCGGAGTAGACGTCGGTGCGCGGGTCCGCGTGGCCCTGGGTGACCAGCTCCGGCGCCACGTACGCCACGGTCGCCATGAGCTGGTTGCCGTTCTCGTCCTCGGCGCTGGCCTCGACGGCCCGGGCCAGCCCGAAGTCGGCCACCTTGACCACGCTGTCGACCAGGTTTCGGCTGCCCCCGGTGGGCACCTCGGCGACGAGCACGTTCTCCGGCTTGACGTCGCGGTGCACCAGGCCGGCCCGGTGCGCGGCGGCGAGCGCGGCGAGCATCTGCTCGGTGATCGCGAGCGCCTCGTCCGGGTTCAGCCGGCGGCGCTCGGCGAGCACGTCGCGCAGCGTGCGGCCCCGGACGTACTCCATCACCAGGTACGGCAGGCCGGCGTGGATGCCCTGGTCGTAGACCGCCACCACGTTCGGGTGGGTGAGCCGGGCGATCGTCTTCGCCTCGTCGGTGAAGCGTTCGACGAAGCCGGCCATCCGGGCCTGGGCCTGCGGCGCCTGGGTCGGGTGAATGATCTTGACCGCCACGGTGCGCTCCAGGCGCTCGTCGGTGGCGGTGTACACGGTCGCCATGCCGCCACGGGCGACGCGACCGCGAATGCGGTAGCGCCCCTCGATCAGCGAGCCCAGCAACGTGTCGGCGACCTGTGTGTCCATCGGCAGGCAGTCTATGTGTCGGAAGGATGAAGGTTGAACAGGATGCTACCGCCGGGTTGCGACACGGGGGGACCGCCGCGCTCCCGGCGGCGGTGCGGGGTGCCGTGCACCGGCCCCGGCGGGCACGTGGCAGGGTGGTCGGGTGACCGATTCCGTACCCGCCGAGACCGGCCCCGACCTGGCCGGACCGGCCGACCCGGCCGGCTGGCTGGCGCTGCCCGACGTGGCCGAGCGCCTGGACCTGTCGATCAGCAAGGTGCACCAGATGATCCGCGACCGGGAACTGATCGCGGTGCGCCGCGACGGCGTCCGCCGGATCCCGGCCGACCTGGTGGCCAACAGCACCGTGCTCAAGCACCTACCCGGCGTGCTCAACCTGCTCGCCGACGCCGGGTACGACGACGAGGAGGCGCTGCGCTGGCTCTACCGGGAGGACCCGACGCTTCCCGGCACCCCCGCCGTCGCCCTCGGCGGCGACCTGGCCCGCGAGGTCAAACGCCGCGCCCAGGCCGTCGCCTTCTAGCGCCCTTCCCCACCCGCGCCCACCCGCGCCCGCTCCCGTTGATCATGAAGTTGGCGGCGAAGTCGATCTCCGGAAGTGCCGCCAACTTCATGATCGACCGCTTCGGGGGCGGGCGTGGGGAGGGCGGGTGTGGGGGTGGGAGGGGTGGGAGAGCGGAGGGTCAGGCGGGGCGGCGGGTGGCGGCGATGGCCAGGTCGACCAGGGCCTGGCGGGCCTCGGTGTCCAGGTCGACAGCGGTCAGCGCGGCCAGGGCGCTCTCGGTGAGCGCGGTGATGTGCCGCTCGGCCCGCTCCAGCGCGCCGCTCGTGGTGATCAGCTCGCGCAGCCGGTCCACCCCGGCCGCGTCCAGGTCCGGTACGCCGAGCCCGGCCAGCAGCGTCTCCCGGCCGGCCGGGTCGAGCGTCTCCAGGGCCGCCGCCACCAGGTACGTCCGCTTGCCCTCACGCAGGTCGTCGCCGGCCGGCTTGCCGGTGCGCTCCGGGTCGCCGAAGACCCCCAGCACGTCGTCGCGGAGCTGGAACGCCTCACCCAGCGGCAGCCCGTACGCCGAGTAGGCGGCGTGCACCTCGGCCGGCGCGCCGGCCAGCGCGGCGCCGAGCAGCAGCGGGCGCTCGACCGTGTACTTGGCCGACTTGTACCGGGCCACCTTGGCGGCCCGGTCCAGCGAGGTGTCCCCGGTGGCCTGGGTCAGCACGTCCAGGTACTGCCCGACGGTCACCTCGGTGCGCATCTCGTCGAAGACCGGCCGGGCCCGGGCCACGGTGGCCGGCGGCAGGCCGGAGGAGTGCAGCAGCTCGTCGGACCAGACCAGGCAGAGGTCGCCCAGCAGGATCGCGGCGGCGTCGCCGAAGGAGTCCGCGTCGCCGCCCCAGCCGGCCGCGCGGTGCCGGGCGGCGAACCGCCTGTGCATCGCCGGCTCACCGCGCCGGGTGTCCGACCGGTCCATCAGGTCGTCGTGGATGAGCGCACTGGCCTGCACGAACTCCAGCGCGGCAAGGGTGGCGACCACCTGGTCGGAGTCGACCCCGCCGGCGCCCCGGTAACCCCAGTAGCCGAACGCCGGGCGCAGCCGCTTGCCGCCGCCCAGCACGAAGGCCTCGATCGCCTCGGCGACCGGCAGCAGGCCGTCGTCGACGGCGGTCAGCCGGCCGCGCTGGCCGGCGAGGAACTCGGTGAGCGCCTTGTCGATCCGCTGGCGCAGGCCGGCACGGTCGACGGGGGATACGGGAGCAGCGTCGGTCACGCCACGACGCTAGCGGTTCACACCCGATATCGCCGCGCCCGGCGTCCCGGCGTGCCTCGTGGCTCACCGGCCCGGACGGTCCCGCCGGTGGCGCGGCACGCCGGGCGGCAGGTACGGGCGGGCCGCCGTGAACAGTCGCGCGTACCCCCGGGTGGCCGGACCGGGCGCAGCGTGCGCCAAGCCGCGGCGGAACGCGGTGAGCTGGCCGACGGCCCGGGGAGAGCCGGACCGGACCGCGTCGAGCAGCGCCTCGCCGGCCACCGCGCACGCCTCGGGCACCGCACCCAGGCCCAGGTGCCCGCGGGCCAGCCAGGCGCCGTACACGGCGGCCCGGCGGGGACGGTCACGCGCGGCTGCCACCGGCGTCAGCAGCGGCGGCCGGACGGCCCAGCGCGACGAGCGTGCGCCCGGTCATCGCCGCCAGCTCGGCCGCGTCGAGCCAGTAGAGCCAGGGCGGCTCCCGGCCGGGCTCCGGCGTACCGGCCCGGTCCGCCCCGGCCAGCGCCCGCCCGGCGGCGCGGGGACGCCCGGCGAGCGCGGCGGCGAGCGCGACCCGGTGCAGCAGCAGCGCCCGCAGGCCGGGCGAGGCGGTGGCGCGGCCGGCGGCGTACCCGATCCGGGCCAGGACCAGCGCGCCGGCCGGGTCGCCGGCGTCGGCCAGCAGGTGACTGGCCGACGCGAGCACGTGCCCGGCCAGCGAGGGCTGCCCGGCGGCCACCGCCGCCCGCAGCGCCAGGCGGTAGGCGACCAGGCCCCCGCCGGGGTCGCCCGCGTCGGCGGCCA
This sequence comes from Micromonospora sp. NPDC049151, assembly GCF_040648395.1. NCBI lineage: Bacteria > Bacillati > Actinomycetota > Actinomycetes > Micromonosporales > Micromonosporaceae > Micromonospora > Micromonospora sp. NPDC049151. Next base: position 145,891 of record NZ_JBEZDP010000006.1, on the reverse strand, counting down.
GCCAGCCGGCGAGCTGCGCCGACTCGGCGAGCGCGGGCAGCAGCGCGCGCCGGCCGGCGGGCCCGGCGCGACGGTAGCCGCGGACCGCCCGCCGCAGCCGGCGGGCGCCGTGCCCGGCGAGATCCCCGCCGCCGAGCAGGTCGTCCCAGCGCCGCAGCGTGGCGAGCGTCACCCCGTCCGCCGGGTGCCACCCGCCCCCGGGGTGGCGGGCGTCCGGCACGGACCTTCCCGGTCCGCCGTCCGCCCCGGGCCCGGCCGTGCCGTGGGCGAACGGCCCGGCCGGCACGCCCACGTCGTGCGGCCCGGGCCGACCGGGCCGGGTGGGGACCGCCGGCGGAGCTGCCGCGGCGAACGGACCGGCCAGTGTGCGGCCGTCCGGGTCGGCGGCCCAGCGGTACGCGAGCGTGAGCAGGGCCAGCCGGGCGCGGGACCCGGCCGGGTCGACCGCCGCGGGCGTCACGCCCAGCCGGCGGCTGCGGGCGGCGGCCTCGGCGACCAGCTCGCCCGGCACCCCGAGGACCGTCGCCAGCCAGGCCGACCAGAAGTCGCCGGGAAGCCGGAGCTGGCGTTCCCAGCGGGACACCTCGTGCCGGGTCAGCGTGGGCACGCCCGAGGCGGCGCAGAGCTCGGCGGCCATCCGCTGCTGGCTCCAGCCACGGGCGGCCCGCAACTCGGCCAGCAGCGGCCCGAGCAGGCGCGGGCCGGGCGGCGGGGACGGGATCATCGGAACCTCCGGGGGCGACGGCGCGGATGGCGACGTGGACGCCCGGCCAGGTGGTGGCGCCGTGCGTCGCCGTCGTGGCGACCCCCCGCGCGGGCCCCCAAAACGGCCGCCGGCCGCCCTCCGCGCTGCCGTCGTTTCTACCCCCGGGGTACGACGTCGCACCGGCCAGGTGTTCGCGGGCTGGGAAGATCTCGGCACGGCGTGCCGTCCCGGTTACAGTCGGTCTGTGGCGCTCGGTCTTCCCTCGGTCCTTCCCAATCCCCAGCCGGCCATCGGGGAGCTGATCCGTGACGGCCGTCCCACCTTCTCCTTCGAGTTCTTCCCACCGAAGACCCCCGCCGGGGAGAAGCTGCTCTGGCAGGCCATCCGCGAGCTGGAGTCACTGCGTCCCTCGTTCGTGTCGATCACCTACGGCGCGGGCGGCTCGACCCGCGACACCACTGTGGCGGTGACCGAGCGGATCGCCACCGAGACGACGCTGCTGCCGATGGCGCACCTGACCGCGGTGAACCACTCGGTGGCCGAGCTGCGGCACGTGATCGGCCGGCTGGCCTCGGTCGGGGTGCGCAACGTGCTGGCCGTGCGGGGTGACCCGCCGGGCGACCCGGGCGGCGAGTGGATCGCCCATCCGGAGGGCGTCCGGTACGCCGAGGACCTGGTCCGGCTGGTCCGCGACAGCGGCGACTTCAGCGTCGGCGTGGCCGCGTTCCCGTACAAGCACCCGCGCTCGCCGGACGTGGACAGCGACACCGCGCACTTCGTCCGCAAGTGCCGGGCCGGCGCGGAGTTCGCGATCACCCAGATGTTCTTCGACGCCGACGACTACCTGCGGCTGCGTGACCGGGTGGCAGCGGCCGGCTGCGACACCCCGATCCTGGCCGGGGTGATGCCGGTGACCCAGATCGGCACCATCGAACGGTCGGTGCAGTTGTCCGGCGCGCCGTTCCCGGCGGCGCTGGCCGAGCGGTTCGAGCGGGTGGCCGACGACCCGGAGGCGGTACGCCGCCTCGGCGTCGAGCAGGCGAGCGAGATGTGCGAGAAGCTGCTCGACGAGGGTGTGCCGGGGATCCACTTCATCACGCTCAACCGGTCCACCGCCACCCGGGAGGTGTGGCAGCGGCTGCGCGCCGCCGCACGGGTGTGACCACCCGCCACACGACACCCGCGCCGTGCTTCTACGGTTGATCCGTGGTGGGCACACAGCTGAACTGGGACCAGTACGCGACCGCGTGGGCGCGGCTGCACGGCGGCTTCGATCCGCGTACCGCCGCGCCGGTGGTGCGCGCCTGGCTGCGCTTCGCCTACCACGTGGGCTACGTGCTGGGCCGGCTGCGCGTCGGCCCGACCCCGGTGACCGTGTTCGGTGTGCTGCTGTGCTTCTGCGTACCGCTGCTTGTGGGCCGGCCCGGCGACGGACCGTTCCTGGGCGCGTTGTTCGTGTTGCTGGCGGCGGTGGCCGACAGCGTCGACGGTGCGGTGGCGGTGGCCACCGGCCGCACCACCCGGCTGGGCTACGTGTACGACTCGGTCGCCGACCGGCTCGGCGAGGTGGCCTGGCTGATCGCGTTCTGGCTGCTCGGGGCGCCGGGCGCGCTGGTGGCGGCGGCCGGCGGCCTGTCCTGGCTGCACGAGTACGTGCGGGCGCGGGCGGTCTCGGCCGGGATGCGGGAGATCGGCGCGGTGACGGTGGGGGAGCGGCCGACCCGGGTCTGTGTGGCGCTGGTCGGGCTGCTGGTCGCCGGGCTCACCGGCCTGATCGACGTCGACCTGACCGCCGGGACCATCACCATGGCCACCACGGTCTGGGTGCTGCTCGCCGGGTTCGGTCTCGGCCAGTTGCTCTCCGCCGTCCGCCGCGCCCTGGTCGACGCCGGCTGACGGGGGCCGGCCCGGCTCACCAGGCCGGGCCGACCGCCTCGGCGACGATCTCCGCCGACAGCGTCACCATGGGCAGGCCGCCGCCCGGGTGGCTGGAACCGCCGACCAGCCAGAGCCCGGCCGCCGGGCCCCGGTTGGCCGGGCGCAGCAGCCCGCCCGCGGTGCCGTAGATCGCCCCACCGGGTGCGCCGGTGGCCGCGTCCAGGTCGGCCGGGGTGCGGATCTCCCGGAACACCAGCCGGTCCCGCACGTCGGCGCCGCGCTCGGCCAGCACGTCGAGGATCCGGTCCGCGTACGCCTCGGCCAGGCCGGGCCGCCGCCAGTCCACGGCGCTCGCGGCGGTGCCGTGCCGGGGCGCGTTGACGAGCACGAACCACGCCTCGTGGCCCTCCGGGTGGACCGCCGGGTCGTCGGCGGCGGTGACGAACACGGTCGGGTCGTGCGCCGGGCGGGCCCGCACCCCGCGACCCGGGTTGCCGAACACGGCGTCGAACTCGGCGTCGTAGTCGTCGGGGAAGAAGACGGTGTGGTGGGCCAGCCCGGAGTCGCCGCGTACGCCCAGCAGCAGCACGAACCCGGCCAGGCTGCGGTCGGTGAGCGCGGCCAGCCGGCGCGGGTCGGGCAGCAGGTCCCGGTAGACGGTGAGCGCGTCCACGTTCGCCACCACCACGTCGGCCGGCACCGGCGCGGCCGTCCCGGCCACGCGTACCCCGTGCACCCGCCCGCCCGCTGCGTCGATCCTGGTGACAGTGGCGTCGGTGCGCACCACCACGCCCAGGTCCAGGCAGCGCGACAGCAGCGCGTCGGCGAGCGTGCCCAGCCCGCCGCGCAGGTACCAGCCGCCGTACGCCAGCTCGGCGTAGGGGACGGCGACGAGCGCGGCCGGGGCGCGGCGCGGGTCGGCGCCGGTGTACGTGGCGTACCGGTCCAGCAGCATCCGCAGCCGCGGGTCGGACAGGTGGCGGCGGCCCAGCCCGCGCAGGCTGCGGCCGGGGCCGATGGCGGCCAGGTCGCCCAGCCGCCAGGCCAGCGCGGCCAGGTCGCGGGGGGAGTCGACGGTACGGCGCAGGATGTCCCGGTGTGAGGCCGCCCACACCCGGCCGGCGCGTCGCCACAGGCCGCGCCAGTCGGCGGCGGACCGGTCGCCGAACGCGGCGCCGATCCGGGCGGCGAACTCGTCCGGGTCGGCGCACGAGTCGAGCGCCTGCTCGCCGCCGGGGAAGACGTGCCGCACGATCGGGTCCAGCGGGACCAGGTCGAGGTATTCGTCGAGCTTCGCCCCGGTCGCCTCGAACAGGTCGTGGAAGACCTGCGGCAGGGTGAGCAGGCTCGGCCCGGTGTCGAAGTGCCACACCCCCTCCGGGGTGTGGTGGGCGTACCGGCCGAGCTTGCCCCCGACCGTGCCGGCCCGTTCGAGGACGGTGACCTCGTGCCCGGTGACCGCGAGCCGGGCGGCGGCGGCGAGCCCGCCCACACCGGCGCCGATGACCACGATGCGCGCCATGGCGTGCCCCTCCTAGGTGACCGGGCGACCCCGCCAGGTGAGCCGGCGTCGCTTCCGCAGATGGTACGACCGGACGGTCAGCCAACCGAGGACCACGACCGACACGGGGTGGCCCAGCGCGTCGGGCCACGCCCGTCCGCCGGTGGCGCGGGCGCTGACCACCCGCCCGGCGACCCCGGCCAGGTAGGCCAGGAACGCCACGGCGGCCACCGCCGGCGCGCCGGCGAGCAGCGCACCGAGGGCCAGCAGCGGCGGCGCGACGTAGAGCGCGAACAGCACCGCCAGCACGGCCGCCGCGGCGGCAGGGTGCCCGAACGTCGCCCACAGCGACTTGGTGTAGCCGTCGCGCAGTTGCGGCCAGGTGTCGTACATCCGGCAGGACGCCAGCCGGGACCCGTCGGCGAGCGCGATCCGCCCGCCGGCCCGTTTCACCGCCCGGGCCAGCTCGATGTCCTCCAGCACCTTGTCGGCCACCGCCGCGTGCCCGCCGGCCCGCAGGTAGCCGGCCCGGTCCACGACCAGGAACTGCCCGCCCGCCGCCGCGAGGGAGGGCCGCCGCGAGCGTTCCATCGCACGCAGCGGCAGGAACGTCAGCCACAACCACTGCAGCAGCGGCTGCACCAGCCGGTCGGCCGCCGTCCGCACCACGATCCGGGGGTACGGCGACAGCAGCGCCGCGTCCGCCGCGCGCAACTCGGTCACGGCCGCCGCCACCGCGTACGGGGTGAGCACCACGTCCGCGTCGACGAAGGCCAGCGCTGTCGGCTCCGGGGCGGTACGGGTGGCGAGCTGCCAGCAGGCGTGCGGCTTGCCCAGCCAGCCGGGCGGCGGGGCGACGCCGGTGAGCAGCGTGAGGCGGGGGTCGTCGCCGGCCACCGCGCGGACCACGTCGGCGGTGCCGTCGGTCGAGCCGTCGTCGAGCACCACGATCCGCAGGTCCGGCACCCCGCGCTGGGCCAGCAGCGCGCGCAGGCACGGGGCGACCCGGTCGGCCTCGTCGCGCAGCGGCAGCAGCACCGCCACCGGCTCGGTCACCTCGGCCGGGCCGGTGGCCGGTCGGCGCAGCCAGGCGAGCGCGTTGACGAGCGTGTGCCCGGTGAGCGCGCCGACCGCCACGGCCAGCGCGAGGGCGGCGATCATGCCGGGGCGTCGACGCGCGGCGCCGGCTGCGGCTCGGTGGCCCGGTCCCGGCGGGCCCGCCACAGCGTCACCGCCAGCGGCACCGCCGCCACCGCCATCCCGGCCGCGCCCCACAGCGCCGACGCCGGCAGCCGCAGGAACACCGCGTGCGCCAGCACGCTGGAGGCGTACGTCCAGAGGTAGAGCGCGAACATCGGCGCGTCCCGGCCGTCGACCCGGTCCACCGACGGCCCGGCGAGCGGGCGCAGCGCGACGGCGAGCAGCACCGCGAAGCCCAGCCAGCCCAGGTAGTTGCTGACCGGGATGCCGGGGAGCCCGGGCAGCGCCGGGGTGGCGTCGCGCCAGGTCCAGTAGCCCTCGGCCACCATCTGCGGGTCGAGGAACAGGTCCCAGGCGGCCAGCCCGACCGCCGACAGCGCGATCCGGGCAGCCCGCGAGCGGACCAGCCGGACCGCGGTGAGCCAGGCGGGCCAGGCCATCCAGGTCCAGGCGAGCGGGATGATCAGCGGCACCCCGGCCAGCTTCGGGCCCAGCTCGCCGGAGTAGTCGTAGGTGCCGAACGGGAACCCGGTGGCCACGCCGATCGCCTCCACCGCGAACCCGCCGCCGGTGACGACAGCGACCAGCGCGACGGCGGTACGGGCGCCCCGGGTGAGCAGCGCGTGGCCGACCGAGAGCAGCCAGCCGAGCACCACTGTGGCCACAGTGAGCCCGGCCCGGGTCGCGCCGCCGGTGAGCGGGTAGCAGATCTGGGCGAGCACCAGCACGGCCAGCAGCGCCCAGGGCAGCCGGGCCCTCACGACGCTTCCGGTTCGCGACTGCGGGGCTCGCAGGCCCGGCTCACTCCTCGCGCTCACGGTGCCGCCCTTTTCGTTCGCGACTGCGGGGCTCGCAAACCCGGCTCACTCCTCGCGCTCACGGTGCCGACCTTTCGTTCGCGACTGCGGGGCTCGCAAACCCGGCTCACTCCTCGCGCTCACGGTGCCGCCCTTTCGTTCGCGACTGCGGGGCTCGCAAACCCGGCTCACTCCTCGCGCTCACGGGGCGTCCGGCGAGGGCAGCGGCAGGTCCCGGCCGAGCACGCCGAACGGCCGTTCGTCGCCGGGGAAGTGGAAGTGGCGCAGCACGTCGACGAAGCCGAACCGGCGGTACAGCCGCCAGGCCCGGGACTTCTCCTCGTCGGCCTCCGGGGTGGACAGCAGCGTGGTGTCGCCCTCGGCCACGGCGAGCAGGGCGCGCAACTGGCGGGCGCCCAGGCCGTGGCCCTGCGCGGGCGGGCGGACGTGCAGCTCGACCACCTCGAACGGGTGGGTCAGCCAGCGCTGCCGGGCCTGCGCGTTCAGGGCCCGGTACACCTGGTCGTGCCACCACTGCCCGGTGGCGCCCCGGTAGCCGTACCCGAAACCGGCCAGGTGTCCCTCGTTGGTCAGGCTGGCGACGGCGCGGAAGCCGGGGCGGCGTACGTGGGTGGCGATGTAGCCGCGGCGGGCCTCCAGCAGGTCGGGCCGGTAGCCCATCGCCTCGCCGTAGACGGCCACCACGTCGTCCAGCCGCCGGACCAGGTCGTCCGGGGTCCACCGCACCAGCCTCATGCGCGCCCTCTCGCCGTCTCCGGGTCGCCCTCGGCGGCCCAGCCGAGCACCGTACGGTCGCCGACCACGTCGCCCACCGCGAACCGCGCGAACAGTTCCTCCGCGTACCAGCCCTCGGTGGGGGTGCGGGTGATCGCGGCGCGGTGCTCCGGGGAACGGTACGCGAACGCGACGAGGTCCGCCGGGTCGCGCCACACGCTCACCGTGCCCTGCCAGCCCAGCGGCGCCTCGCCGACGCCGAAGCGGGCGAGCAGGCCGGGCGCGCTGTGCAGCGCGCCGGCGACCGGCGGGATCGCGCGCCAGAACGTGGCCGCCCGGTGCGCCCGCAGCCGGGCCCGGGTCAGCGCCAGCACCGGCCCGGTGACCCGCCCGCCGGACGGCGCGCCGAACGGCTCCCGGCCGGACCACCGGCCGCGGCTGGTCAGCGGGCGCAGGTCGACCCGTACCGCGGCGCGGGCGATCCGGGCCCAGGAACGGGCGACCGGGGAGGCGTCGAAGCCGGCCGCGTCGGCGGGGGAGTCCCAGACCACGAGCGCGGCCCACCGGGTCAGGTCGGCGTCGCCGGGGCCGAAGCCGGTGCCGGTCCCGGTGCCGAGCAGCTTGGCGAAGCGGACGCCGGGCAGCCGGCGCAGCCGGGCCGGGTGGGTGGCCATCCGGGTCAGCACACCGGGTACGGCCCGCCGGGGCACACGCCACACGTGCAGCGTGACGAGTCCGGGGTTCACGCCACCTCGGCCGGGGTGCCGGTGGTGATCCGCAGCAGTTCCGCGTACGTGGTGGGGAACACCGCCCGGGGTACGCCGCCGGCCGCCCACACCTCGTCGTACCCGGCCAGCGCGGTGTCCACGACGGTGCGCAGCGGCGCGGGGTGGCCGACCGGGGCGACGCCGCCGATCACCTGCCCGGTGTGCCGCCTGACGAACTCCGGGGTGGCCCGGCGCAGGTGGGTCACGCCCAGCGTGGCGGCCAGCCCGGCGGTGTCCACCCGGTGCGCGCCGGAGGTGAGCACCAGCAGCGGCGCGTCGTCCGCGTCGAAGATCAGCGAGTTGGCGATGGCGCCGACGGCGACACCGAGCGCCTCGGCCGCCGCGGCGGCGGTGTGCACCGCGTCGGGCAGCAGCCGGACGAGGCTGGCCTCGCCCGATCCGTTCCGCGCGCCCGCCTCGTCGAGCGCGCGCTGCACCGCCTGCACGTTCGGGTGTGGCTGCATCCCCCCATTCTTCCCCCACCCGCGCGCGGGCCCGCCGGGGGCCGTCGCCCTCCCGTGCGTCCCGGCGCGTCACACGTTGCGTTTTCGTCGGTGGGGAGGTGTACTGTCAGGGTAGTTAGAACGAGTGTTCGATTCCGGCTCGAAGTCAGGTTCGCCTCGAAGCCGGGTTCGGCTCAGACGGCAAGCGGCTCAGCTCCCCGGCTGGCCCGGCCTGTCCGAGCCGGTCGCGCACCCGTCGAACGCTCCGGAAGCGGTGTTTCGCGGCACCGGCTTCCGGGAGGTGCGGCACCGCGGGCCGCACCGGGTCTCGGACAGTCGCGAGTCCGGGCCCGTCAGGCAGGTCGTCGCCCGCCGCCCACGACCCCCGGGCGGCGGGCGACGGACCCGCCGGCACGCCGGCCGGGTGTGGGTGTGGGGAAGCGTCCACATCCGGCCGGCCGCCACAAGGTGCGTCTTCCTCCGCACCGACCGCTCCGGGCGACCGGGCGACGTTCCCCGTCGCACGAGCGCCCGCCCCGGCCACACGCGGAGGAGAGACCCATGCCGACCAGTCCGGCCCAGGCGCCCACGGTGCCCGCGCACGTGCTGCCGCACCGCACCCCCGCCCAGTTGCTCGCGGTGGCCCGCGACGGGCTGGCCGAGGCCACCCGCACCCGTCCCGACGGCCTCCGGTACGCCGCCGCCCACCTCGCGGCGCTGCGTGCCGCCGCCGCCGTGCTCGCCGCCCGCGCTCGCCCCGCGCCCACCCGCCGGAACCGGATCACCAGCGTCTGGGTGCTGCTCGCCACCGTCGCCCCCGAGCTGGACGAGTGGGCCGCCTACTTCGCCGCCGGCGCGAGCAAGCGGGCCGCCGCCGAGGCCGGCATCCCCCGCGTGGTGACCGCCCGGGAGGCCGACGACCTGCTGCGCGCCGCCGAGGAGTTCGTGACGGTGGTGGAGACCGCGCTCGGCGTGGCCCACCAGCCGGCGCTCGACGGCCTGCCCCGCCCGCTGCGCCGCGGCGCCTCCGACACCCCGCCCCGGCCCGGAGCCGCCGCCGCCTGATCCGTGGCGCCCGGCCACCACCGGCGGGACTCCGGGTGGCCGGGCGCCGCGCCACGGCACACGCGTGCCGCGCACGACACGATCCACAGCACCATCCACGGGTGAGGCCCGTGGCGAAACACGACGGGGGGTTGGTCCGATGGCGGGCCGCATGGTGGTCGGTTCCGCCGCCCTGGCCGATCTGGTCCGGCCGGCGAGCGCACCCGATCCGGCCGGCGGTCACCGGGTGCTGCCCGTGCGGGCCGAGCTGACCGGGCTGCTGCCCAACCGGGGTCTGCGGCGCGGCAGCACGGTCGCGGTCGGTGCCGGCCGGCCCCGGCGCAGCGGCACCACCTCGCTGATCCTCGCGCTGCTCGCCGAGGCGTCCCGGGCCGGCTCGTGGTGCGCGGTGGTCGGCGTACCCACATTCGGGGCGGGCGCGGCGGCCGAGGCGGGCATCGCCCTGGACCGGCTGGCCCTGGTGCCCGACCCCGGGCCGGAGTGGCCAACTGTGGTCGCCGCGCTCATCGACGGGGTCGACGTGGTGGTCACCGCCGTGCCGGCCACCGTCTCCGCCTCGGTCGCGACCCGGCTGGCCGCCCGTGCCCGGCAGCGCGGAAGCGTGCTCGTCCCGTACGGGCGGTGGGACGGCGCGGACGTCACGCTCCAGGTGGTCCGGGGCGTCTGGCAGGGGCTCGGCCCCGGTCGGGGGCGGCTGCGCCGCCGCGAGGTGACCGTCTCGGCCCGGGGCCGGGGCGCCGCCGCCCGCCCCAAGGAGATCAAGGTGTGGCTGCCCGGCGACGAACTGACCCGGGTGATCCCCCGCTCGGCCGGGCTCGGCACCCCGGCCGCCGCGCCGCCGCGCCGGCTGCGCATGGTCGCCCCACCCGCCCGTACGCTCGCCGCTGCCGGTCCGGCGTGAGCGGCGTACCGCAGCGGACGCTGCTGCTCTGGTGCCCGGACTGGCCGGTCCTCGCCGCCGAGATCGTCGACGGGGTGCCCGCCACCGACCCGGTGGTGGTGCTGCACGCCAACCGGGTGATCGCCTGCTCCGAGCGGGCCCGCGCCGAGGGGATCCGGCGCGGGCTGCGCCGCCGCGAGGCACAGGGACGCTGCCCGCACCTCACCGTTGTCGACCACGACCCCGCCCGGGACGTGCGCGCGTTCGAGCCGGTGGTGGCCGCCGTGGAGGAGGTGGTCGCCGGCGTCGAGGTGATCCGGCCCGGCGCCTGCGCCACGGCGGCCCGGGGGCCGAGCCGCTACCTCGGCGGCGAGGAGGCGGCGGCTGAGCGGATCGTGGAGCACGTCGCGCAGAGCTGCGCGGTGGAGAGTCAGGCCGGCATCGCCGACGGGGTGTTCGCGGCCGGGCTGGCCGCCCGGGAGGGGCGGATCGTGGCCCCCGGCGGCACCCGCGGGTTCCTGGCCGGCCGCCCCGTCGAGGCGCTCGGCCGGCCCGCCCTGGCCGACCTGCTGCGCCGGCTCGGCGTCCGCACCCTCGGCGACTTCGCGGCGCTGCCCGCCGGGGACGTGCTGGCCCGGTTCGGTTTCGACGGGGCGCTGGCGCACCGGCTCGCCGGCGGCCGGGACGACCGTCCGCTGGCGGTCCGGCAGCCGCCCGCCGACCTGACCGTCACCGCCGACCACGACGAGCCGATCGACCGGGTCGACGCGGCCGCGTTCGCCGCCCGCACACTCGCCGAGCGGCTGCACGAGCGGCTGGCCGGATACGGCCTGGCCTGCACCCGGCTCGGCATCGAGGCGGTCACCGCGCACGGCCAGGAACTGCACCGGGTCTGGCGGCACGACGGCCTGCTCACCGCCGCGGCCATCGCCGACCGGGTCCGCTGGCAGCTCGACGGCTGGCTCTCCGGCAGCAACGGCCGGGGCGGGACGCGTCCGGCCCGGCCCACCGCCGGGATCGTCCGCTTGCGGCTGGTGCCCGACGGGGTGCTCGCCCAGGCGGGCCTGCAAGCCGGGCTGTGGGGGGAGACCGGTGAGGAGCGGGAGCGGGCGCATCGCGCGTTGAACCGGGTGCAGGGCATCCTCGGCCCCGAGGCGGTGGTCACCGCCGTGCTCGGCGGCGGGCGTTCCCCGGCCGACCAGGTGCGCCTGGTCCCGTGGGGCGACGAGCGGGTGCCCGCACGCCCCGGCCCGCCACCCCTGCCGCCCGCCGCGGCACCCCCGGTCCCGGCGTCCCAGGCTCCGGCCGCGCCGCCGTCCCGGGCTCCGGTCCCGGCAGCGTCGCCGTCCCCGACAGGGCTGTCGTCCCCGGCCGCGTCACTCATCCCGGGCATCGGGGCCGCTCCGGGTGCCGCGTCCGCCTCGGTCGCCGTACCCGATGCCGGGGCGCGGGCCGGACGGCGAGCCCGGCGGGGCCGGGCGGTGGCCGAGCCGCCGTGGCCGGGGCGGATCCCGCCACCGTCGCCGGCCGTGGTGCTGCCGACCCCGTTGCCGGCCGACGTGCGCGACGCGGCCGGGCAGCCGGTCGTGGTGACCGCGCGGCTGGCGGTCAGCGCGGCGCCGGCCCGGCTCACCGTCGGCGACGGGCGTCCGGCCGAGATCACCGGTTGGGCCGGTCCGTGGCCCGTGGACGAACGCTGGTGGGCGCCGGCCGAGGCGCGCCGCCGGGCCCGGTTCCAGGTGAGCCTGGCCGACGGCGCCGCCCTGCTGCTCGCGGTGGAGGGCGGGCAGTGGCTGGTGGAGGCGATCTATGACTGAGCGCCGGGAGAGATCTTGGTACGAAAGTGCCCCTCGGGGGGCCGTTTCGTACCAAGATCTCAGGCGGTTGGCCGCCGGGTGGGGGAGGCGCCGGTGAGCTTCCACAACCCGAAGATGCCGTGGTCCAAGTTGGAGCAGGTGCTGTCCGGGCGGGCCAAGGGCGAGCGGCACCTGCACGTGGTCGACCCGCTCGCGGTCGACGCCGACGGCGGCGACTCACCGGCGTGGAGCCGCAAGCGCCAGGAATACCAGCCGCCGGAGCTGACCCGCCCGGACGGCGTGGTGCCCTACGCGGAGCTGCACGCGCACTCCAACTTCAGCTTCCTCGACGGGGCCAGCCACCCGGAGGAACTGGCCGAGGAGGCGGCCCGGCTCGGGCTGACCGCGCTCGCCGTCACCGACCACGACGGCTTCTACGGCGTGGTGCGCTTCGCCGAGGCGGCCCGCGCGCTGCGGCTGCCGACGATCTTCGGCGCGGAACTGTCCCTCGGGCTGCCCGGCCCGCAGAACGGCGAACCGGACCCGCTCGGCCGGCACCTGCTGGTGCTCGCGCACGGCCACGAGGGGTACGCGCGCCTGGCCGCCACCATCTCCCGGGCCCAGCTGCGCGGCGGGGAGAAGGGCCGCCCGGTCTACGGCGAGCTGGAGGAGATCGCCGCCGAGCTGCGCGACCACGTGCTGGTGCTCACCGGCTGCCGCAAGGGGCACGTGCCCGCGGCGCTGCTCACCGAGGGCGTCGACGCGGCGGCCCGCGAGCTCGACCGGCTCACCGCGCTGTTCGGCGCGGAGACGGTGGCGGTGGAGCTGACCGACCACGGCCACCCGGTCGACGCCGACCGCAACGACGCGCTCGCCGAGCTGGCCGCCGCCGCCGGGCTGCCCACAGTGGCCACCAACAACACGCACTACGCGACCCCGGGCCGGCGTCGGCTGGCCACCACCGTGGCGGCGGTCCGGGCCCGGCGCAGCCTCGACGAGATCGACGGCTGGCTGCCCGCCGCGGCCACCGCCCACCTGCGCAGCGGCGCGGAGATGGCGGCGCGGTTCGCCGCGTACCCGGGCGCTGTGGCGCGGGCCGCCGAGTACGGCGCGGAACTCGCCTTCGACCTCCAGCTCGTGGCGCCGAGGCTGCCCGCGTACCCGGTGCCGCCCGGGCACACCGAGATGAGCTGGCTGCGCCGGCTGACCATGGACGGCGCCCGCGAGCGCTACGGGCCGCCCGAGGCGCACCCGGAGGCGTACGCGCAACTGGAACACGAGCTGCGGATGATCGAAGATCTCGGCTTCCCCGGCTACTTCCTGGTCGTCTACGACATCGTGGCGTTCTGCCGCGCGCAGGACATCTACTGCCAGGGCCGGGGGTCGGCGGCCAACTCGGCGGTCTGCTACGCGCTGCGCATCACAAACGTGGACGCGGTCCGGCACCGGCTGCTGTTCGAACGCTTCCTCGCCCCGGAACGCGACGGCCCGCCCGACATCGACGTGGACATCGAGTCCGACCGCCGGGAGGAGGTGATCCAGCACGTCTACGCGCGCTACGGCCGGGAGCACACCGCCCAGGTCGCCAACGTCATCTCGTACCGGCCCCGGTCGGCGGTGCGGGACGTGGCGAAGGCGTTCGGGTTCTCGCCCGGCCAGCAGGACGCCTGGAGCAAGCAGATCGACAGGTGGGGTTCGGTCGCCGCGGTCGACGTGGCGAACATTCCGGAGCAGGTGGTCGCGTACGCGAACGAACTGCAGACCTTCCCCCGGCACCTGGGCATCCACTCCGGTGGCATGGTGATCTGCGACCGGCCGGTGATCGAGGTGTGCCCGGTGGAGTGGGGCCGGATGCCCGGGCGCAGCGTGCTCCAGTGGGACAAGGACGACTGCGCCGCCGTCGGCCTGGTCAAGTTCGACCTGCTCGGCCTCGGCATGCTCTCGGCGCTGCACTACGGCTACGACCTGATCGGCTCCCGCCTCGACCTGGGCGACATGACGCTGGACGACCCCGAGGTGTACGACATGCTCTGCCGGGCCGACTCGGTGGGCGTGTTCCAGGTGGAGAGCCGGGCCCAGATGGCCACGCTGCCCCGGCTCAAGCCGCGCGAGTTCTACGACCTGGTGGTGGAGGTGGCGCTGATCCGGCCCGGCCCGATCCAGGGCGGCTCGGTGCACCCGTACATCAGGCGCAAGAACGGCCAGGAGCCGGTCACGTACGCGCACCCGCTGATGCGCAACGCGCTGGAGAAGACGCTCGGCGTGCCGCTGTTCCAGGAGCAGCTCATGCAGCTCGCCATCGACCTGGCCGGGTTCGACGCGGCCGGCGCCGACCAGCTGCGCCGGGCCATGGGGGCGAAGCGCTCGGTGGAGCGGATGGCGCAGATCGCCGACCGGCTCTACGCCGGGATGGCCGAGCGGGGCATCACCGGCGAGCTGGCCGACGACGTCTATCGCAAGCTCACCGCGTTCGCCAGCTACGGCTTCCCGGAGAGCCACGCGATGAGCTTCGCCTACCTGGTGTACGCCAGCTCGTGGCTCAAGCGCTACCACCCCGGCCCGTTCCTGGCCGCGCTGCTCAACGCGCAGCCGATGGGCTTCTACTCGCCGCAGACGCTCGCCGACGACGCCCGCCGGCACGGTGTGGAGGTGCGCCGGCCGGACATCAACGCCAGCGGTGCCAAGGCGGTGCTGGAGTCCACGCCGCAGACCCGGTGGGGCAGCGTGCCGGGCGAGCCGCCGCACGCCTGGGGGCTGGGCGGCCCGGCGGTGCGGCTCGGGCTGGGCAGCGTCCGTACCCTCGGCGTCGACGTGGCCGAGCGGATCGAGGCGGAACGCGCCGCGCACGGGGCGTACCGGGACATGCCGGACCTGGCCCGCCGCGTCGGTCTCACCGCCGCGCAGCTGGAGGCGCTGGCCACCGCCGACGCCTTCGCCTGTTTCGGGCTGACCCGGCGGCAGGCCCTCTGGGCCGCCGGCGCGGCGGCCCAGGACCGGCCCGGCCGGCTGCCCGGCACGGTGACCGGCGCGGACCCGCCCGCCCTGCCCGGCATGGCCGCGGTGGACCGCCTGGTCGCCGACGTCTGGGCCACCGGCCTGTCCCCGGAGAGCCACCCGGCCCGGTTCATCAGGGACCGCCTCGACGAGCTGGGCGCGGTGCCGATCGCCCGGCTCGGCCAGGTGCCACCCGGGCAGCGGATCCGGGTCGGCGGGATCGTCACCCACCGGCAGCGCCCGGCGACCGCCGGCGGCGTCACGTTCCTCAACCTGGAGGACGAGACCGGGATGCTCAATGTCACTTGCTCACCGGGGCTGTGGCAGAGATACCGTCGAGTCGCCCGCACCAGCGGAGCACTTGTGGTGCGGGGCCGGCTGCAGCGGCACGAGGGCGTCACGAACCTCACCGCGGACCGGCTGGACGCGATCGAGCCCCCCGTCACACCGGCGTCAAGGGATTTCCGTTGATGGAGTGATCCACATTACGGTTTCTCCGAGCCGGAGGCGGGAGACTCCCGACGCGGGTGGGCAGAGTGGCCCACCCGGGGTATGGGGGATGAACCGATGACCTTTCACCGCACGAACGCCGGTGGCGTGGCAAACGCCCGGCGGACCCGCCTCGGCGCCGACTGGGCGCCCACCCACGAGGCCGAGCCGCGGGAATACCAGGTGACCGACGGCCCGGTGGCCAACCACCAGCGTTCCCGCGCCGAGGACGACCCCGCCGGCGGCGGCGAGTCCTGAACCCGGGCCGGGGGGTGACTAGGCTCGGCGCGTGGAGCAGATCCGAACCCTCACCCCCCGCACCGCAGTCATCTGGTCGGTGCTCCGGGCCGAGCTGGACCGGCGGGCCGGCGAACGACTCTCCGTGCTCGACGTCGGCGGCGGGACCGGCGGCTTCGCCGTCCCGCTCGCCGAGGCCGGTCACCGGGTCACGGTGATCGACGCCAGCCCCGACGCGCTCGCCGCGCTGACCCGACGGGCCGCCGAGGCCGGGGTCGCCGATCGGGTACGCGCGACGCAGGGCGACGCCGACGCGCTCACCGGACTCGTCGAACCAGCCACCGTGGACCTGGTGCTCTGCCATTCCGTCCTCGAGGTGGTCGACGACCCGGAACCGGTGACGTCAGCGCTGGTCGCCGCGCTGCGGCCGGGTGGCGCGGCGAGCGTGCTCGTCGCCGGCCGGGCCGCCGCCGTGCTCGGCCGGGCGATGAACGGGCAACTGGACGCCGCCGCCGCGCTCGCCGCCGACCCGAACGGCACCACCGGCGGCCGGGACACGCTGCGCCGCCGCTACGACGCCGCCGACGCGGGCGCGCTGCTCACCGCCGCCGGCCTCGTCGTGGAGGAGGTCCACGGGGTACGGGTGCTCGCCGACCTTCTTCCGGCCGCGGTGGCCGACGGGCAGCAGGCCGCCCTGGTGGAGCTGGAGCGCGCCCTCGCCGCCCGGTCCCCGTACCGGGATCTCGCCGCCCAGCTGCACCTGTTCGCCCGCCGCCCGGCATGACCGGTCCGGCTCCCGATCCGGCTCCCGGCCCGCTGGACCGGGTGGCGCCGCGCTACGACGGCGGCGCCCTGACCGACGTGCTGCCCAGCGCGTTGGCGCTGCTCGGCGTACCGGGCGCGGCCGACCGGCTCGGCCTGGCCCCGCGCCTGGCCGGGGTACGCCGGATCGCGGTGCTGCTCGTCGACGGCCTCGGCTGGTACCAGATCCCCACCGCCGCCCCGTACGCCCCGACGCTCGCCGGCCTGGCCGCCACCGCCGGCCGCCCACTCACCACCGGCTTCCCGTCCACCACCCCGACAAGCCTGGTCAGCCTCGGCACCGGCACCGGGTCCGGCGCGCACGGCGTGCTCGGCTTCACGGTCCGGGTGCCCGGCACCGGCCGGGTGCTCAACCACGTCGACTGGGCCGGCGACCCCGATCCGGTGAGCTGGCAGCCGGTGCCCACCTGGTACCAGCGGGCCCGTGCCGCCGGGGTCGCGGTGACTGTGGTCAGCCGCCCCGAGTTCGCCGGCAGCGGCCTGACGCTCGCCGCCAACCGGGGCGGCGACTACCGGGGCGCGGCGGGCGTGGACGCGCTCGCCGCCCGGATGCTGGCGGCGCTCGCTGCCGGGGACGGGCCCACGCTCGTCTCCGGCTACCACCCCGACCTGGACCGGCACGGGCACCTCAGCGGCGTGGACTCCGCACCCTGGCGGACCGCCGCCGCCGACGTGGACGCGCTGCTGGCCCGGCTCGTCGACGGGCTGCCGCCGGACGCCGCGCTGCTCGTCACCGCCGACCACGGCCAGCTCGACGTGCCCGCCGGGCACCGGATCGACCTGGACACCGACCCCCGGCTGCGGGCCGGGGTACGGGTGGTCGCCGGTGAGCCCCGGGTCCGCTACCTGCACGTCGAGCCGGGTGCCGAAGCCGACGTGGTGGCCGCCTGGACCGGGGTGCTGGGCCCGGCCGCGCAGGTGCTGACCCGGGCCGAGGCGGTGGCGACCGGCTGGTTCGGGCCGGTGCCCGAGGCGCACCTGACCCGGATCGGTGACGTGGTGGTGGTCTGCCGGGACACGTACGCGGTGGTCGCCAGCCGCTCCGAACCGCCGATGGCATCGCGGCTGGTCGCGTACCACGGTGCCGACACCGCCGCCGAGATGACCATCCCGCTGCTGGTGATCCGGGGCTGACGCCGGTTCGTCCGTGCCTCTGCGCCGGCCTCACCTGGTCCGTGCCTTCGCGCTGGTGGCGTGGACTGGGCGGTGGGTTGTCGGACCGGCGGGCTAGCCTGCTGGCATGGGCCGCAGCCAGTCGTTGCCCCGAGGCGGTGACCCGCGCTTCGGGCCGGACGCCGACGACACCGGCTGCACCGTCCTGCACGTCGACATGGACGCGTTCTACGCCTCGGTGGAGGTGCGGCGCCGCCCCGAGCTGCGCGGCCGGCCGGTGGTGGTGGGCGGCGTCGGGCCGCGCGGCGTGGTCAGCTCCGCCAGCTACGAGGCCCGGCGGTACGGCGTCCGCAGCGCGATGCCCACCGCCCGCGCCCGGGCGCTCTGCCCCGGCGCGGTCTACCTCCCGCCCGACTTCGCCGCCTACACCGAGGCGTCGCGGGCGGTCATGCGGATCTTCCGGGACGTCACCCCGCTGGTCGAGCCGCTGTCGCTGGACGAGGCGTTCCTCGACGTGGCGGGCGCCCGCCGGCTGTTCGGCCGGCCCGCCGAGATCGCCGCGCTGATCCGCCGCCGGGTCGCCGAGGAACAGCGACTGACCTGCTCGGTGGGGGTGGGGCCGAGCAAGTTCGTGGCCAAGCTCGGTTCCACCCGGGCCAAACCCGACGGCCTGCTCGTGGTCCCGGCCGCCCGGGTGCTGGACTTCCTGCACCCGCTGCCGGTGTCCGCCCTGTGGGGCGTGGGGGAGCGCTCCGCGGACGCGCTGCGCCGCCTCGGCCTGCGCACCGTACGCGACCTGGCCGAGGCGCCGGCCGGCCTGCTGCGCCGGGCCGTGGGCGAGGCGTCCGCCACCCACCTGCACGAGCTGGCGTGGGGGCGTGACCCGCGCGCTGTCACGCCCGAGCAGGTGGAGAAGTCGATCGGCGCCGAGGTCACGTTCGACACCGACGTGAGCGACCCGGCCGAGATCCGGCGCTCCCTGCTCGCGCTCGCCGACAAGGCCGGCGCTCGGCTGCGGGCGGCCGGGCAGGTCGGGCGCACCGTGTCGCTCAAGGTTCGCTTCGCCGACTTCCGGACGATCAGCCGCTCCCGCACCCTCGCCGTGCCCACCGACACCGCCCGGGAGATGTTCGACACGGCCTGGGCGTTGTGGACCGCGCTCGCCCCCGGCGAGCCGGTCCGGCTGGTCGGTGTCCGGATGGAAGGTCTCGCCCCGGCCGGGGAGACTCCACGGCAGCTCACCCTGGGCGCGCCGGAGCGCGGCTGGCGTGAGGCGGAGGCGGCGGCCGACGCGGCGGCCGCCCGATTCGGGCGGTCCGTCATAGGTCCGGCCAGTCTTCTCGGCCGTCGTGATACCCGACAAGTCGAAAAACCGGCCCGGCCGTAGGTCGTCCCGCTTTCCGACGCGCGGGGGCCCTCGTAGACTTGCGGGTAAGCAGCCGGATGGCTGCCACGGTCTGTCGGCCCGACCGGGCCGACCAACGTGACCGGGGAGGAGTGCCGTGCCGCTCTCGGAGCACGAGCAGCGGCTGTTCGAGCAGATCGAGCGGTCGCTTGCCGAGGACCCCAAGTTCGCCTCGGCCGTGCGCGCCAGCGACCCGCGTTTCCACGCGCGGCGTCGCGTGCTCGTCGCTGCCGGCGTGGTCGTCGCTGGTCTGGCCCTGTTGATCTACGGTGCCGTGATCAAGATTCCCGCGGTGGCCGTGGCGGGTTTCGTCGTCATGCTGGCCTCGTTGGGCTACGCGGTGCAGTCGCACCGCCGATCCCAGTCGCCCGACCTGCACGTGGTCGGCGGCACAACGAGCCGGCGTCGTCCCCGTGGCCGCAGTGGTGGTCGCCGGGGCTCCTTCCTCGACCGGATGGAGGACCGCTGGCGGCAGCGCCCGGAGGGCCACCGCTGATCACGTCCCGCCCCTGAACCCGGGGGCGGGATACCGGCGGCACCTTTGGCAAGCGCCGCCGGAGCGACCCGCTGCGGGTCGCCGTGGCATGCGCGGGCGAGGGCCCGCGCTTCGTCGTGCCCGCTCCGACCCGGCCGGCGGGGCGGCTCCGCCGGTGGACGTGGCCCGTCCGCTCCGCTCCGCCGCGTCACGCTTCCGTCCCCCTTCCGTCCGGCGCGGCGTCACGCCTCCGTCCCGCGCAGCGCGCGCCGGTTCTCCGTCCGTCCGAGCTTCCGTCGCGCAGCGCCCGCCTGCCGACGTCTCCTCCGTTCCCGCGTGCACCCACTCGGCCATGATCACCGACACCCCTTCCTGCCCAGCAAGACGAGCCTCCCGAATCGCAAGACCCAGAAAAGATCTTGGTACGAAAGCGCCCCTATGGGGGCCATTTCGTACCAAGATCTCGCGGGTGCCAGGGCGGAAGCGTCCAGTCGACCGCCCTCACCCGCCCAGGCGGCGTGCACGGGCGTGCGCCGCACCGGAGCAGGCGGCCCACCCCGGTGATCAAGGAGTTTGTGTCCTCAGCAGAGCCGGATCCGGACACTAACTCCTTGATCACCGGGGGAACGGCCGGAGGGCCGGAGGGCCGGGAGGGGCCGGGAGGGGGGTCAGCGGGCGGGGCGGCCGGCCAGGAGGCGGCGCGGGCTCCAGCGCGTGAGGCGCTGGCGGACCTGGCCGCTCGTGGTCACCACCCTTGCCGACCGTTCGGCCAGGCCGGTACGCCAGCGCTGCAGCACCGACGGGGGCAGCAGCGCCGCCATCAGCCGGGTGCGGCGGTCCGCGCCGGCCGCCAGCGCGCCCCGGACCGTACGCAGCGCCGGCTGTAGCTCCGCGTCGGTCAGCGGGTCACGGGCGTACCGGGCGCGCTCCTCGGCGCGGCCGAGCAGGCGTACCCCGGTCGCGGCGTCCCCGCGCTCGGCGAGCGCCTCCCGGGCCAGCCGCTCGGCGGTCGCCCGCGGGGTCTCCGTGCGGTCCACCCGGACCTGGAAGTCGACGAGCGTGTCGAGCAGCTCGTCCCAGGCGGCGTGCGCGTCGGCGCGGGCCGCCTCGGCGTCCACGCCGACGACCACCTCCCGCGTCTCGCCGCGCTGGCCCGGCACCGGAAGCGCGGTGGCCGCGGGCGTGACCGTCCGGGCACGCCGGCGGCGGCGCAGGGCGGAGCGGCGCAGGGCCGGTACGGCCAGCAGCGCCAGCAGCGCCAGCAGAGCGCCGGCCAGCCACCACGGCCAGACCGGGCTCTCCTCGGCCGGGCCGCCCTGGTTCAGGGCCAGGCCCTGGTCGGCGTCCTTGTCCAGCCGGTCCGTCTCGTTCGGCCCGGCCGACGGGCCGGCCGCGTCGGGAACGGCGGTGCTGCCGGCCGAGGGGGTGACCTCCTCGGGGGCGTCGATGTCCGGCGCCCAGGCCGAGCGGACCGAGCCGGCCACCGCCGCCGCCGGGGTGGCGTCGAACGGCACCCAGCCGATCCCGCCGAAGTAGACCTCGGTCCAGGCGTGCAGGTTCTGGTTGGTCAGCACGTACGTGCCGCCCTCGGCCCTGCTGCCGTTCGTGAACCCGACCGCCACCCGGGCGGGGATGCCGGCGGCCCGGACCAGCCAGGCCATCGCCGCGGCGTACTGCTGGCAGTAGCCGACCTTGGTGGCGAGGAAGTCGGTGATGTCCTCACCGCTGCTGCCGTTGCGGGTGGACAGCGAGTAGGTGAAGCCGTTCTCCACGGAGAAGTAGTCGTAGATCGCCCGGACCTTGTCGTAGTCGGTCGACTTGCTCTTCACCAGCTGCGCGACCAGTTCCTCGACGGCCGGGACCGACGGCCGCTCGGTCTGCTGCCGCATCACCGGGCTGTCCGAGGGCAGTGACGGGGCGGTGCGCAGCGCCGTGGGGCTGAACGTGGACCGGACGTAGTCGAACGAGTAGCTCTTGCCGCGGGCGTTGTCCCGGTTGGAGAAGACGACCTGCTGGTTCGGGTCGTACAGCCAGTTGCCGTTGAGGTCGTCGGTCTTGACCGGCTCGGCGTAGACCGGCAGCAACGGCATGTTGAGGTTCTTCGTCACCTCGACCGTGGCGCGGTAGCGCTGCTGCTCCACGCCGCGCACGGCGCGTTCCCTCGGGTCGGGCAGCGGCCGGGTGATCGGCCGCCCGGTCGGCACGCGTGCCTGGAAGCCGCTCGGCCGAAGGTCGTCGACCACGCCCAGGCGCAGGTAGAACGGCGTCGTCTCGTCGGTGCTGACCTTGACCAGCTCGACTTCCTCACTCTGGTTGAGCTGGCCGCTGAGCGCCGCGAACAGGTCGACCCGGCCCGAACTGCCGCCCTGGCCCGGCCGCCCGCTGCCGTCGCCGGGCCCGTTGCCGACGTTGTTCATCAGGCCGCCGGTCATCCCGGGCACCGCGAGCGGCAGCGCCACCGCCACGATCACGCCGACCACCGCGAGCCGTCGTCCCGCCGCGGCCAGCGGGGACGCCTCCCAGACGTCCACGTCCCGCCCCTCGCCGGTGAACCGGCGGCCGAACCGGCGTACCCGGTCCACGTTGTCGGTGACCAGCAGCCAGAGGTAACCGGCGGCGCCCACCACGAACGGGGTGGCCGGGACGCTGTCCACGTACACCGCGACCGGCACCGAGTAGATGGCGAGCATCGGCAGGCCGGCCAGCGCGGGCCGGCGCAACCCGACCGCGAGCACGTCCACCACCACCGCCACCGCGCCGATGCCGAGCACCGCGAGGAACAGCAGCGAGTCGACGTCCGGCACCTTCACGCCGTACGAGCGCATGTCCTGCAACGACGCCTGGAGCAGGTCGCCGAAGTGGGCGAACGTCGCAGGGGTCGGCACGAACGCGAGCAGTTCGGTGCCGCCGGGGAAGACCCACGTCAGGCCCAGGGTCAGCCCGGCCAGCATGGCGAGCACCTGCCCCCACAGCGGGAACCGGCCCAGGCGGCTCAACGCGGCCGAGCCGGCCACCACGGCGACCACGACGGCGGCCTGGATCAGCCAGGTCCAGCGTTCGAAGATCGCCGACAGCGGTGCCGCCGCCAGCAGCGTCGCCGCCGCGGCGACGAACCCGATGTTGCGGTGCGGGGTCACAGGGACATCCTTCCGGTCATCGTCGTCCGCCGGCCACCGTCTCGGCCATGGCCGCTCGCAGCGCGAAGCCCTGCGAGCCCCGTCCGGCCTGCGGCCACACCATCGGCAGGCGCGTGCCGTGCTCCACCCCGATGACCCGCCAGCCGCTCTGCAGCAGCGCGAGCGCGGCGGCGCCGTGTGCCCGCTCCGCTTCGGCCCGGGCGTTCGGTGGCAGGTTGAGCCAGGTGTTGCTGTCCAGCAGGAACGCCACACAGGTTGCGCCGTTGCCGCGCAAGCCGGCCAGCAGTTCCGCCTCGGCGGCGCCGAGCGTGCCGAGCAGCGCGATGATCAGACCGCCGTCGGCCCGCTGCCGGACCTGCTGCACCAGCGTGGTGATCTCGCCGCGCCGGTCCAGGTGCACGTCGGCGAGGTGGTCGAGGAGCAGTCCCTCACCGCCGGCCTCGGTGGCCCCGACGTCGGCGCCGTTGCCGGTGACCAGCCGCAGCTTGTAGCCGGCCTCGCGCAGGTGCACGGCGACGCTGGCCGCCGCCGAGACCGCCCACTCGAAGCTTGCCGTCGGGCCCTCGCCCCGGTGCCCGCCGGCGCGGGTGTCGAGCACCACCGTGGCGCGGCTCTCCCACGGCTGCTCCTCACGGCGCACCATCAGCTCACCGGTGCGGGCGGTGGACTTCCAGTGCACCCGGCGCAGGTCGTCGCCCATCCGGTACTCCCGGGTGGCGGCGTCGTCCTCGCCGTGCACCGCCACCGAGCGGGCCCGGCTGTCGCCGCTGCCCGCGTACTCACCGGGGAGCCGCACCGACGGCAGCGGGGTGACCTGCGGGATCACCGTGAGGTGGTCGGTGCTGGGGAACGACCGGGTCAGCTCGCACAGTCCGAACGGGTCGGTCAGCCGGATCACCAGCGGCCCGACCTCGTAGCGGCCCCGCACGTCCGCCCGGACCGTGTACGCCACCGAGCTGGCCTGGTGCGCGCCGAGCCGTTCCAGCACCACCCGGGGGCGGCTGCCCAGCGCGTACGGCAGGCGGTCCTCCAGCAGCAGCGTGCCGGTGGGCAGCCGGGACAGGTTCTGCAACCGCAGCACCACCCGGGAGCTGGCCCCGACCGGCACCCGGTGCGGCTCCAGCGACCTGTTGCAGGCCAGCTTGTACCGGCTGCGCCCGACGTACGCGGCGGCCAGCAGCGGCAGCACGGCGAGCAGGACCGCCACCCGGAGCAGGTCCTTCTCGCCGAGGATGCCGGCGGAGATCGCGGCGGCCACCGCGGCCGCCAGGAAGGAGCGGCCGCGGGTGGTCAGCCCACGCAGGCCGTCGCGCACGTCACGGCCTCCGCGGCTCGTACGGCCCGCGGCTGTTGTTGCCGCCGCCGGGCCGGGTGTCGTACGGCGAGCGCTGCCGGTCGTGCGGGAGCGGCAGGCGGTGCACCAGCTCGGAGACGATCGCGTCGGTGGTGCGCCGGGCCAGTTGCGCGTCGGCGGTGGGGATGATCCGGTGCGCCAGTACCGGCACCGCGAGGACCTGGAGGTCGTCCGGAAGGACGTAGTCGCGGCCCTCCAGGGCGGCCACCGCGCGGGCGGTGCGCAGCAACTGGAGCGTGGCGCGCGGGGACGCGCCGAGGCGCAGGTCGGGTGCCTCCCGGGTGGCGGTGACCAGGTCGATCGCGTACTGCTTGACGGCGTCGGCGACGTGCACCTGCCGGACGTGGCCGATCAGCCGGCGGACGGTGGCCGCGTCGGAGACCGGCCGCAGCCCCGGCAGCGGGTCGGTGGCGCCGTGCCCGTCGAGCATCGCCAGCTCGGCCCGCGGGTCCGGGTAGCCCATGGCGATCCGGGCGGTGAACCGGTCCCGCTGCGCCTCGGGCAGCGGGTAGGTCCCCTCCATCTCGATCGGGTTCTGCGTCGCGATCACCATGAACGGCGTCTGCAACTGGTAGGTGACCCCGTCGACTGTGACCTGCCGTTCCTCCATGCACTCCAGCAGCGCCGACTGGGTCTTCGGCGAGGCCCGGTTGATCTCGTCGCCGACGACCAGGTTGGCGAAGACCGCGCCGGGGCGGAACTCGAAGTCGTGCGTCTCCTGGTTGTAGACGCTGACGCCGGTGACGTCGCTGGGAAGCAGGTCGGGGGTGAACTGGATCCGCCGGACCGAGCAGTCGATGGAGCGGGCCATCGCCTTGGCGAGCTTGGTCTTGCCGACGCCGGGCACGTCCTCGATGAGCAGGTGACCCTCGGCCAGCAGCACCGCCAGGGCGAGCCGGACGGTGGCGGTCTTGCCCTCGATGACCTGCTCGATGTTGGCCACGATGGCCTCGCTGGCGGCGCGGAACTCGTCGTGCGGCAGCAGACCGCCCACCTCGTCCCAGGTCTGTTGTGTCACGGGCCTCCTCCTCGTCGCCTGGACGGCAGCTTTTTATAGAGCACCTGGACCCGCCGTTGGGTTCGCGACGCCGAGCCACGTCTGCCGCAGTAATCTCACTGGCCTCTCAGGCTAACCATGTTTGTCGTTATCGCCGACTCCCGCAGGTGGTCGGTCGGTTACGCCCGGAATATTCGCCAGACCGGGGGACCGGCGCGGGGCCGGAACTGGCGCGCGGGTGCGGAGAGGCGCGAGGTACACTGCGTGCATGGCCGGGTTCTTCCTGCTTCTTACCGAGCCGTGTTGATGCGCTGAAAAGCGCGACAGCACGGCCGCCCCTCCTGCGCGAGGGGCTTTTTTGTGCCCGCAGCAGACCGCCCACATATTTCGTATCGATCCGCGCCGAGGAGACGCCATGAGTGAGGCAGCCGCACCGGCGACCGACATTCCCCCGTTCCGGTACACCGCCGCCCTGGCCGACGAGATCGAGCACCGCTGGCAGGACACCTGGGAGCGCGACGGCACCTTCCACGCCCCGAACCCCGCCGGCCCGCTGGCCGACCCGGGTCACCCGCGCGCGGGCGCCGAGAAGCTGTACGTGCTGGACATGTTCCCGTACCCGTCGGGCGCCGGCCTGCACGTCGGGCACCCGCTGGGTTACATCGGCACCGACTGCTACGCCCGCTACCAGCGGATGGCCGGGCGCAACGTGCTGCACGCGATGGGCTTCGACGCGTTCGGCCTGCCCGCCGAGCAGTACGCGGTGCAGACCGGCACCCACCCCCGGACCACCACCGAGGCCAACATCGAGCGGTTCAAGGCGCAGCTGCGCCGGCTGGGGCTGGGCCACGACGAGCGGCGTTCGGTGGCGACCATCGACACCGACTTCTACCGCTGGACCCAGTGGATCTTCCTGCAGATCTTCAACTCCTGGTACGACGCGGATGCGAAGAAGGCCCGGCCGATCGCCGAGCTGATCGCCGAGTTCGAGGGCGGCACCCGTGCCACCCCCGACGGGCGCCCGTGGGCCGAGCTGTCCGTGGGGGAGCGGCGGCGCGTCGTCGACGACCACCGGCTGGCGTACGTCTCGGAGGCGCCGGTGAACTGGTGCCCGGGCCTGGGCACCGTGGTGGCCAACGAGGAGGTCACCGCCGACGGCCGCTCCGAGCGCGGCAACTTCCCGGTCTTCAAGCGCAACCTGAAGCAGTGGATGATGCGGATCACCGCGTACGGGGACCGGCTGCTGGAGGACCTGGACACACTGGACTGGCCCGAGCCGATCAAGCTGCAGCAGCGCAACTGGATCGGCCGGTCGACCGGCGCGCACATCGACTTCCCGACGGACGCGGCCCCGGTGCGGGTGTTCACCACCCGGCCGGACACCGTCTTCGGCGCCACCTACATGGTGCTGGCGCCCGAGCACGAGCTGGTCGACGTGCTGACGCCGGCCGCCTGGCCGGAGGGCACGAAGGACGCCTGGACCGGCGGGCACGCCGGCCCGCGTGAGGCCGTCGAGGCGTACCGGAAGGCCGCCTCGGCCAAGACGGACGTGGAGCGGCAGGCGGACAGCAAGGAGAAGACCGGCGTCTTCGTCGGCGCCTACGCCACCAACCCGGTGACCGGCGGGCAGATCCCGATCTTCATCGCCGACTACGTGCTGGCCGGGTACGGCACCGGCGCGATCATGGCGGTACCCGCCCAGGACGAGCGGGACTGGGCCTTCGCCGAGGTCTTCGAGCTGCCGATCGTGCGGACCGTGCAGCCGCCGGAGGGCTTCGACGGCAAGGCGTACACCGGGGACGGCCCGGCGATCAACAGCGCCGCGCCGGATCGCGGCATCGACCTGGACGGCCTGGGCGTCACCGACGCGAAGGCGCGCATCATCGAGTGGCTGGAGGCCAGCGGGCACGGCGCCGGCGCGGTCACCTGGCGGCTGCGCGACTGGCTGTTCTCCCGGCAGCGCTACTGGGGCGAGCCGTTCCCGATCGTGTACGACGAGACCGGGGCGCCGATCGCGCTGCCCGAGTCGATGCTGCCGGTCGAGCTGCCCGAGGTGGAGGACTTCTCGCCGAAGACGTTCGACGCCGACGACGCCGACAGCGATCCGGAGACCCCGCTGTCGCGGCGGCGTGACTGGGTGGAGGTGGAGCTGGACCTGGGTGACGGGCCCAAGCGCTACACCCGCGAGACGAACGTGATGCCGCAGTGGGCCGGCTCCTGCTGGTACGAGCTGCGCTACCTGGACCCGACCGACTCGCAGCGCTTCGCCGACCCGGAGAACGAGGCGTACTGGATGGGGCCGCGCGGCGCGGGCGACTGCGGTGGCACCGACCTGTACGTCGGCGGCGCCGAGCACGCCGTGCTGCACCTGCTGTACGCCCGCTTCTGGCACAAGGTGCTGTACGACCTGGGCCACGTCTCGTCGTTCGAGCCGTTCCGCCGCCTGTTCAACCAGGGCATGATCCAGGCGTACGCGTTCGTCGACCCGCGCGGCGCGTACGTGCCCGCCGAGGAGGTCGTCGAGGTCGACGGCCGCTGGTTCCACGGCGAGACCGAGGTGCGGCGCGAGTACGGCAAGATGGGCAAGTCGCTGAAGAACGTCGTCACGCCCGACGACATGTGCGCGGCGTACGGCGCGGACACGTTCCGGGTGTACGAGATGTCGATGGGCCCGCTGGAGGTGTCCCGCCCGTGGGAGACCCGGGCGGTGGTCGGCTCGTACCGCTTCCTGCAGCGGGTCTGGCGCACCGTCGTCGACGAGCAGACCGGCCAGCTGCGGGTCACCGACGAGCCGGCCGACGAGGCGACCCGGCGGCTGCTGCACAAGGCGATCGACGGGGTCCGCGCCGACATGGACGGGATCCGGTTCAACACCGCCATCGCCAAGCTGATCGAGCTGACCAACGGCCTGACCCGGCTGGCGCGTACCCCGCGCGAGGTGGCCGAGCCGCTGGTGCTGATGGTCGCGCCGTTCGCCCCGCACATGGCCGAGGAACTGTGGCACAAGCTGGGCCACGAGCACTCACTGGCGTACGCGGACTTCCCGGTCGCCGACCCGGCCCTGCTGGTGGCCGAGTCGGTCACGTACCCGGTTCAGGTGAACGGCAAGGTCCGCGGCCGGGTCGAGGTGCCGGCCGACGCGACCGAGGAGACCGTGCGCGCGGCGGCGCTGGAGGCGGTGGCCGGCACGCTGGCCGGCAAGGAGCCGCGCAAGGTGATCGTGGTGAAGGGCCGGATGGTCTCGGTCGTCGCCTGACCCGGCCGGTGGGCGTGTCCACATCGGGGGCACGCCCACCGCCGGTCATGCCGGCTCGGACCGGCGCCGCCGCTCGGCCCGCCACCAGCGGTGGATGATCAGCACGCTGGCGATCAGGCCGAGGCTCGCCGGCGCGGCCGCGTACCAGTTGATCGAGCCGGGCGTGGTCACCGCCGCGCCGATCGCCGCGTACCCGACGGCGGTGGGGGCGGAGGCGATCACGCTGCCGGTCAGGAACGGCAGCACCCGGGCGGCGGTGGTGCCGTAGCCGTAGCTGACCAGACCGAACCCGGCGATCGGCAGCAGCCGTACGGTGACCACGCCGAAGACGCTCTGCCGGGCGAACCAGCCGTCCAGGCGGGCCAGCCGGCCGCGCACCCGCTCGGCGACGAAGTCGCGGCCGAGCACCCGGCCGACGGTGAAGCCGATGGCCGCCGCGAGCAGCGCCGCGCCGAGCGCGTACGCGGCACCCTGCACCGGGCCGAAGATCGCGCCCGCCGCCAGCGTGACGAACGTGCGCGGCACCAGCGCCACCAGCAGCAGCGCGCCGCCGATCACCGCCGCGGGCGGGCCGTAGCCGCCGAGCGAGTCGGCGAGCCGGGGCAGGTCGGCCGGGTCCGGCCGGGGCACCAGCAGCAGCGTCACGCCGAACCCGGCGAGCAGCAGCAGGAGCAGCCCGAACCGGCGCGCCGAGGGTTGCCGCAGCAACCCGGCGAGCCGGCGGGCCACCGGTCGCCGCCCCGGCCGGGCGGCGTCGGTCACGGCCTCGGTGCGGCGGCCACCGCGGCGCGGCGCTCGGAGCGGAGCCGGTCGGCCCAGGTGTCGTCGAGCGGGGGCAGCTGGTGGATGCCGGTCGCCCAGCGCAGCAGCAGGTCGGCCAGGTCCGGGTTGCGGGCCAGCGCCGGGCCGTGCGAGTAGGTGCCCAGCAGTTTGCCCCGCCACGCGCCCTCGGTGGCGCCGTCGTTGCCGACCCCGGCGGTGACCCGGGCCAGCGGGGACACGCCCGGGCCGAGGTGGGTACGGCCGCCGTGGTTCTCGAAGCCGGACAGGTGCGGGATGCCCAGCCGCGGGTCGACCTCGCCGGCCAGCTCGCCGACCGCGCGGGTGGGGCCCCGGTCGGAGGAGAGGTCGAGCAGTTCCAGCCCGGCGCAGCGGGTGCCCTTGGCGAAGAAGGAGGTGCCGAGCAGCTGGTAGCCGGCGCAGACGCCGAACACCACCGAACCCTGGGCCACCGCCCGGTGCAGGCCGCCGTCGGCGATCAGGCGCTGGGCGCCGAGCGCCTGCGGGCCGTCCTCGCCGCCGCCGATGAGGTAGATGTCGGCGGTGGCGGGCAGCCGCTGGTCGGAGCGGACCTCCAGCACCTCGACCGGCATGCCGCGCAGCTGGGCCCGGCGGGCCAGGATCAGCATGTTGCCCCGGTCGCCGTACGTGGACAGCAGGTCGGGATAGATCCAGACGATGCGCAGGCTCTCAGTTGACACGGTCCAGCTCCGCTCGGATGTCCTGGAAGGCGGTGTAGTTGGCGATGACCTCCAGCCGGCCCGGCGGCACCGCGCGGACCGCCTCGTCGAAGGCGCGTACGTGCTGGAACGGCACGCCGTTGACCTCCAGCCGCACCGCCAGGTCGTACGCCCGGTCACCGGTGATCAGCACCTGCCGGCCGATCAGCGGGGAGAAGTCCACGTCGAACAGCCAGGAGGTGTCCAGCCCGTCGGGGTCGCGGGCGTTTATGGACAGCAGTGTCGGCGCGACGTCGGCCATGTCGAACGCCTCCAGCCAGCTCGCCGGGTTCTTCGCCAGCAGCAGCCGGATGTTGCGCCCGTCGCGGTCCACCTGGGCGTAGCGGCCGGCCACCGAGGTGACGCTGCCGAGCCGGGAGACCGCGTCCACCGGGCGTACGCCGAACTCGGCGGCGACGGCGAGGGCGGTGGCCGCGTTGCCCAGGTTGACCTTGCCGGGGAGCTGGAGCTGGATCTTGTGCCAGGCGCCTGTGGGGTCGAGCACGCCGTCGTCCTCGACCGTCCAGTTCGGCTCGGGACGGCGCAGCGGGCAGCCGGTGCACCACCACTGCTCACCGGAGCGCTGGATGGTGGAGCCGCACTCGGGGCAGACCCAGGAGTCGTCGTGCCAGCGCTGCCCGGCGCTGAACCAGGTGACGTGCGGCGGCACGTGGCCCTGGGCCGGGTCGGCCGGCGGGCAGGCGGCCCACACCACCATCGGGTCGTCGGCGTTGGCGACCACCCGTATCCGCGGGTGCCGGACCAGGGCGGCGCGCCAGAGCTGCGCCATCATGGCGACCTCCTTGGCGCGGTCGAGCTGGTCGCGGGAGAGATTGAGCAGCGCCACCACGTGCGGCTCGGTCGCCTCCAGCACCTGGGCGAGGTAGTGCTCGTCCACCTCCAGCACCGCGTACGGCGTGCTGCCGGCCTTTGCGAGCGCCGAGGTGTGGCCGGTGGGCATGTTCGCGCCGAAGGAGTTGGTGGCGACCCGGCCGAGCACGCCGACCGCGGCGGTGGTGAGCCGGGTCGTGGTGGTCTTGCCGTTGGTGCCGGACACCAGGGCGATCGCGCGCCCGGCCGAGAGGTGGGCGAGCAGGTCCGGGTCGATCTTGAGGCCGATCCAGCCGCCGATCACCGAGCCGTCGCCGCGACCCGCGGCCCGCGACAGCGCCGCGGCGGTGCGCGACACGGAGCTGGCCACCTTCGCCCGCAAGGGCATCTTCGCGTCCGTCACGCGAGCGAGGTTACCGGACCGCCACCTCCACCAGATCGCCGCCGACGGCGAACCGTTCGGCCGGGGACGGCGCGGCGGACGGCCGGAGCGCGCCGGGCCGGACGGCGGCGGTCGATGTCGGGTAGCGGACGGTGTGGGGCGCCCTCCACCCCCTCCACTCGGCCCCACCCGCGTTGACGTGCGGTTTTGCGCGCCGAAACGCCACGCCACGCGGGCGATTCTGGTTGCAGGTGGAGGGAAGTGGAGTAGAGTGGGGCGCGATGGTGAGGCCGGGAGGGCCACACCGGCCCGGGGGGTCAGCGGCGCCGCGAACGCCGCTCAGGGCGAGGGGGTTGGGCCGATGTTCCTCGGCACCCACACTCCGCGCCTGGACGACAAAGGCCGGTTGATCCTTCCGGCGAAGTTCCGGGACGAACTGGCGGGGGGTGTCGTGATCACCAAAGGGCAGGAGCGCTGCCTCTACGTCTTCCCGATGCCCGAGTTCCAGCGGATCGCCGACCAGTTGCGCGCGCAGCCGATGACGAGCAAGGCGGCCCGGGCCTACAGCCGGGTCTTCTTCGCCAGCGCGCACGACGAGGTGCCGGACAAGCAGGGGCGGGTCACGATTCCCGGCCACCTGCGGTCGTACGCGGCACTGGACCGGGATCTGGTCGTGATCGGAGCGAGCACCCGGGTGGAGATCTGGGACAGGGCGGCCTGGGAGGCCTACCTCGCGGAGAGCGAAGACGACTTCGCCGACATCGAGGAGGGGGTGCTGCCCGGCGGTCTGTAGGGCGTGACGGCGCCCGACGTACTGCGAGATCTCCAGCCGCTTTCGAGTTCCTGGCACCCCTTCCCCGGTGCCAGGCGCACGATCCGACACGGAGGGCCGCGGCCTCCGGCGGGCGGGAGCGGATGGGGATCTGGCGGTATGGCGAGGCGTCGTGGCGACGACGGACACGTGACGGAACGGCTGGCGAACGGGGTGGGGGTCGACATGGGGGAGCTACGCGGCACGCACGTGCCGGTGCTGCTCGAGCGGTGTCTCGAGCTGCTGGCCCCCGCACTGGGCCGGCCCGGTCGCACCGTGCACGTCGACGCCACGCTCGGCCTGGCCGGGCACGCCGAGGCGGTGCTCACGGCGCACCCGGACACGGTGCTGATCGGCCTGGACCGGGACACCGAGGCGCTGGCCCACGCGCGGGTCCGCCTGGCCCGGTTCGCCGACCGGATCCACCTGGAGCACGCCGTCTACGACGAGCTGCCCGAGGTGCTCGACCGGCTCGGTTACCCGGCGATCGACGGGGTGCTGTTCGACCTCGGCGTCTCGTCCCTGCAACTCGACGCGCCCGACCGCGGGTTCGCCTACGCGCAGGACGCGCCGCTGGACATGCGGATGGACCAGACCCGGGGGGTGACCGCCGAGGAGGTGGTGAACACCTACTCCCACCCGGACCTGGCCCGCCTGCTGCGGGTGTACGGCGAGGAGAAGTTCGCCGGAAAGATCGCCTCGGCGATCATCCGGGAGCGGGAGCGGACCCGGATCACGTCCTCGGCCCGGCTGGCCGAGCTGGTCCGCGACGCCATTCCGGCACCGGCCCGACGAACCGGTGGACACCCGGCAAAGAGAACGTTTCAGGCTTTGCGGATCGAGGTAAACAGAGAACTGGCAGCGCTGGAGACGGCGCTGCCGGCTGCTCTCGACAAGCTCACAGTGGGCGGCCGCATGGTGGTCCTGTCCTACCACTCGCTGGAGGACCGGCTCACCAAGCAGGCGCTCGCCGACCGGGTCCGCAGTAAGGGCCCGATCGACCTCCCGGTCGAACTGCCCGGGTCGGGCCCGACGTTCCGGCTGTTGAGCCGGGGCGCCGAGCTGCCCGGGGAGGCGGAGGTGGCCGCGAACCCGCGTGCCGCCTCGGTACGGCTGAGAGCAGCGGAACGGCTCGACCCGGAGGCGGCCCGGCAGGGGCGTACCGACCGCGAACGGTACCGCCGCCGGGTGAAGGCGATGCACCAACCGGGGACGGGGTCACCGGGGTCCGACGAGGACCCGCGGTCGGCCCCGGGGGACGCGAACGGGACGGACGAGGAGGGGGAGGGGACATGAACGTCGAGAAGCGCGACGGCCGGGGAGCCGTCGGGCAGCGCGCACCGCGGTCGGGGGGCCGGACCGCGGCGCAGCGCACCACGCCGGACACGACGGCGGCCGACCGCCGGGAGCAGGCTCGCGCCCGGGGGGCGCGCGAGTTCCCGACGCAGGGCAGCGCCGCCCTGCGGCCGGCCGAGCGTACCCGGGTCGCCGGCACGCCGGCGCCGCGCCTGCGGGTCGCCCCGCCGGCGCCGATCCGGGTTCCCCGGGCGCCCTTCGTCGCGTTGATCCTGGTGCTCGTGGTCGGTGGGGTGCTGGGCATCCTGGCCGTCAACACCAAGATCAACGAGAACGCCTTCAAGCTGGAGAAGCTCCAGCAGCAGCAGAACAAGCTGAACGTCGACGAGCAGGAGCTGAAGAAGCAGATCGCCGAGCAGAAGGCGCCCGGCAACCTCACCGCGAACGCCCGCAAGCTCGGCCTGGTCGAGTCCGAGGACCCGGCGTACATCCGGCTGCCGGACGGGCAGACCATCGGGGTGCCGCACCCCGCGCAGGGCGCCCCGTCGGTCACCAGCCAGCAGGGCAACGGAGGCTGAGCGATGCCGCCGAGATCGGAGGATCCGCGCCGGGACGCCACTGGCTCCCGGCGCGGATCGTCGCGGGGGTCGGAGCCGCGCGAGCCGGGCCTCGGCGGGATCTCCGACGCCCGCGCGTACACCCCGCGCGGGCGGACCGTGCGCGAGGGCGGCGGCGCCGAGCAACGGCGTACCCCCCGGAGCAACCGGTCCGGCGACCCGTTCCGGCCCGCGTTGCAGGTGCTCGACGGCGGCCGGGCCGGGCGGGCCGGCACGCGCGAGCCCGCCACCGACGGCGCCCGGTCCGGCCGCCGGTCCACCGCCGCGGGCGGCCGGGCCGGCGTGGTGCGGACCGTCTCGTCCCGGCCGGTGCGGGAACCGTTCGACGACGAGGACGACGCGCCGCCGCCGCGCCGCCGGTCCCAGCCGCGCCGCCCGGCCGCCCAGCCCCGCCGCCCGGTCCGCAAGCCGCGCCGGCCGCCGCGGCTGGGCGACCCGCGCCGACGCCTGCGGCTCGGCACCGTGCTGGCGCTGGCGCTGTTCGCCAGCATCGGCGTGCGGCTGGTCTACCTCCAGACCGTGGACACCCCGGCGTACGCCGACGGCGGCCTGCCCAACCGGCTCGCCGTGGTCGAGCTGCCCGCCGCGCGCGGGGCGATCCTCGACCGCGGCGGAGAGCCGCTGGCGCACAGCGTCGAGGCCCGGTACGTGTTCGCCGACCCGACCCGGGTCAAGGACCGGTTCGCCACCGCGCGCCTGCTCTCCCCGCTGCTCGGGATGCCCGCCTCCGACCTGGCCGAGAAGATGCGCGAGCGCACCCTGCCCGGCAGCGACACCCCGTCGCAGTTCGTCTACCTGGCCCGTGGTGTCGAGATCAGCACCGCGAAGAAGATCATGGCGTTGGAGCTGGCCGGCATCAACGTGCACCGCGACGAGCGCCGCGAGGTGCCCGGCGGCGACCTGGCCGCCAACCTGATCGGCTTCGTCAGCCAGGACATGAACGGCCTGGAGGGCCTGGAGGCCAAGTACGACGACGTGCTGCGCGGGCAGGCCGGCAAACGGACCTACGAGGTGGGCCTGGGCGACCTGGCCGCACCCATCCCGGGCGGCTACAGCCGCACCACCCAGCCGCAGCCGGGCAGCTCGCTGAAGCTCACCGTCGACCGGGACCTCCAGTTCATGACGCAGCGGATCCTTGCCCGGCAGACGGCGAAGGTGAAGGGCAGCGTCGGCGCGGCGGTGATCATCGAGGTGCCGAGCGGTGAGGTGCTGGCGCAGGCCAGCCAGCCCACGTACGACGCGGCCAACCCCACCAAGGTCACCTCGCCGGCCGACCGGGACGACGCGGCCACCACGTTCGTGGTCGACCCCGGATCGATCCACAAGGCGATCACGTACGGCGCGGCCCTCCAGGAGGGCGTGATCACGCCGGAGACCTCGTTCCCGGTGGCGAACACGATCGTGCGGGGCGGTGTCACCTTCCGCGACACACACCCGGTCGGCGGCCGCACCATGAGCATCCCCGGCATGCTCGCCTTCTCGTCGAACGTCGGCACCATCGAGATCGCCGAGAAACTGGGCAAGGAACGGCTGTTCGACTACCAGAAGCGGTTCGGGCTGGGCCAGGCCACGGGTGAGGGCATGCCCGGTGAGGCGCCCGGCCGGCTGCTCCCGCCGGACCAGTGGAGCGGCTCGGCGTACGGGTCGGTGCCGATCGGGCACAGCGTGGACGCCACGCCGCTGCAGATGGCCGCCGCGTACGCCACGATCGCCAACAACGGCACGTACGTGCAGCCGCACCTGGTCAAGGAGACCATCGGCGCGGACGGCGAGCGCAGCCCCGCCGCGGCGCCCACCACCCGGTCGGTGCTCAGCCCGGCCAACGCGGCGGCGCTGCGCCAGATGATGGAGGCGGTCACCACCGTCGACGGCCCGGACGGCCAGGGGACCGGACTGGCCGCCGCCGTGCCCGGCTACCGGGTGGCCGGCAAGACCGGCACCGGGCTGCGCTACGACGGCGGCAAGCTCCAGCCCGGCGAGGTCGGCTCGTTCATCGGCATGGCCCCGGCGGAGAACCCCCGGTACGTGGTGGCGGTCTTCGTGTGGAGCCCCGGCGGCGGTGGCGGCGCGGTCGCCGCGCCCGCGTTCCGGGAGATGATGGGCTTCACTCTCCGCCACTACCGGGTGCCGCCGTCGCTCACCAACAAGTCCCCGAAGTTCGAGGTCTTTCCGCGCTGAGCGGGAACGGCGGGACATCATCGGTGAGTGGCGACGAACCACCGGGGCGGCTGTGCGGTCGGAACCGGACGACCGGGTAGGGTCTGACGCCGTGCCCGGCAATCCACGTCCCACAACCGTGCGTCCCGTACGGCTCGGCGACCTCGCCGCCCGCGTGGCGGCGACAGCGCCGGAGGAGGCCGCCGAGCCGGCCGTCACCGGCGTGACCCACGCCAGCCAGGAGGTACGCCCCGGCGACCTGTACGCCGCCCTGCCCGGCGCCCGGCGCCACGGCGCGGAGTTCGCCGCCGCCGCCGCGCGGGCGGGCGCGGTGGCCCTGCTGACCGACCCGGCCGGCGCGGAGCTGGCCGCCGGGAGCGGCCTGCCCGTGCTCGTCGTCGACGACCCGCGCGACGCGCTCGGCGAGGTGGCCTCGACCATCTACGGCGACCCGACCGCCGGCCTGACCGTGATCGGGGTGACCGGCACCGCCGGCAAGACCTCCACCAGCTACCTGGTCGAGTCCGGGTTGCGCGCCGCCGGGCACGTCACCGGGCTGATCGGCACCGTGGAGACCCGCCTCGGCGACCTGGTGATCGACAGCGTCCGGACCACTCCGGAGGCCACCGACCTGCACGCCATGCTCGCGGTTGCCCGCGAGCACGGGGTGGACACCGTGGTCATGGAGGTGTCCAGCCACGCCCTCGCCATGGGCCGGGTCGGCGGTGTCCGGTTCGACGTCGGCGGCTACACCAACTTCGGCTCCGACCACCTGGACTTCCACGCCGACGAGGCGGACTACTTCGCGGCCAAGGCCAAGCTGTTCGACGGCCGCTGCCGGGTCGAGGTGCTCAACCACGACGACCCGGCGCTGCGCCCGCTGTACAGGCCGGGCACCGTCACCTACTCGGCGGCCGGCGACCCGGACGCGACCTGGTGGGCCGACGGCGTCGACGGCGAGGGGTACGCGCAGCGCTTCGCGCTGCACGGGCCGGACGGCCTGACGCTGCCCACCGGCGTCGCGCTGCCCGGCCGGCACAACGTCGCGAACGCGCTGCTGGCCGTCGCGCTGCTGGTCGCCGCCGGGGTGGACCCGCGGACCGCGGCGCGCGGCGTGGCCGCCTGCGGTGGCGTACCCGGGCGGCTGGAACTGGTCAGCGGCGACGCCCCGGTGCGCGGGGTGGTCGACTACGCGCACAAGGCAAACGCGATCGAGGCGGTGCTGACCGCGCTGCGTGGCCTGACCACCGGCCGGCTGATCTGCGTGCTCGGCGCCGGCGGCGACCGGGACCGGGGCAAGCGGCCGGTGATGGGCGGTGTGGCCGCGCGCGGCGCCGACGTGGTGCTGGTGACCGACGACAACCCGCGGACCGAGGACCCGGCCGCGATCCGGGCCGAGGTGCTGGCCGGCGCGTACGCCGCCGCGACCCCGGCCCGCGTCATCGAGGTGCCCGGACGGCGGGCGGCGATCGAGGAGGCGGTCCGGGTGGCCGAACCGGGTGACGTGGTGGCGGTGCTGGGCAAGGGCCAGGAACGCGGCCAGGAGATCGGCGGCGAGGTGCTGCCGTTCGACGACCGGGTGGAGCTGGCGGCGGCGCTGCGCGCCCGCTTCGGTGACCTGGTGGGTCAGCGGTGATCCCGCTGACGCTGGCCGAGGTGGCCGCAGCTGTCGACGGCCGGCTGGCCGGCGCCGACCCGGACGCCCGGATCACCGGCACCGTCGAGTTCGACTCCCGCAAGGTGGGCCCGGGCGGGCTGTTCGTCGCCTTCCCCGGCGAGCGGGTGGACGGCCACGACTACGCGGCCGGCGCGGTGGACGCCGGCGCGGTGGCGGTGCTCGGCACCCGTGAGGTGCCGGGCGTGCCGATGGTGCTCGTCGGCGACACGCTCGACGCGATGGGCCGGCTGGCCCGTACGGTGGTCGACCGGCTGCCCGCGCTCACCGTGATCGGGCTGACCGGCTCGTCCGGCAAGACCACCACCAAGGACCTGATCGCCCAGATCGCGGTCCGGCTCGGCCCGACGGTGGCGCCGCCCGGCTCGTTCAACAACGAGCTGGGACACCCGTACACCGCGTTGCAGGCCACTGCGGAGACCCGCTACCTGGTGATGGAGAAGGGCGCCCGCGGGGTCGGGCACGTCCGCTACCTGTGCGACGTGGTGCCGCCGCGGATCTCGGTGGTGCTCAACGTCGGCGTGGCGCACCTCGGCGAGTTCGGCTCGGTGGAGGCCATCGCGCTCGCCAAGGGGGAACTGGTCGAGGCGCTCCCGTCCGACGGGCTGGCCGTGCTCAACGCCGACGACCCGCGGGTCGACGCGATGGCGGCGCGGACCCGGGCCCGGGTGGTCCGCTACGGCGAGTCGGAGCGCGCCGACGTGCGCGCCGTGGACGTGACGCTGGACGGCCGGGGACGGCCGTCGTACATCCTCGTCACCCCGGAGGGCAGCGCGCCGGTGCGGCTCGGGCTGACCGGCCGGCACCAGGTCTCCAACTCGCTCGCCGCCGCGGCGGTCGGCCGGGAGCTGGGCCTGCCGCTGCCCGAGCTGGCGGCGGCGCTGAACGAGCTGGGCCTGGTCTCCACCCGGCGGATGGACGTCTTCGAGCGCCCCGACGGCGTGACGGTGATCGACGACTCGTACAACGCCAACCCCGCCTCCACCGGCGTGGCGCTGCGGGCGTTGGCCAGCATGCGCGGCGAGGGGCGTACGGTCGCGGTGCTCGGCTACATGGCCGAGCTGGGCGACTTCGAACTTCAGGGGCATCAGCAGGTCGGCCGGCTCGCGGCCGACCTGGGCGTGGACCGGCTGCTCGTGGTGGGCGAGCCGGCGGCGCCGATCCACGAGGGCGCGACAGCGGTAGGTAACTGGGGAGGAGAGTCGGTGCTGCTCACCGATCAGGCGGCGGCCGTCGAGGTGCTGCGGAGCGAGCTGCGTCCGGGAGACGTGGTGCTGGTTAAGGGCTCCCGGTACCGGACCTGGGAGGTGGCCGACGCGCTGCGCGCGGACGCCCGGGAGACGGCCACGGAGGGCGGCGCGGCATGAGGGCGGTCATCGTCGCCGTCGGCGTCGCGTTCCTGATCTCGCTGTTCGGCACCCCGATCGCGATCAAGGTGTTCGCCCGGCTCAAGGCCGGCCAGCCGATCCGGTCGAACCTCGGGCTCGCCAGCAACGAGGGCAAGAAGGGCACGCCGACGATGGGCGGCGTGGTCTTCATCCTGGCCACCGTCATCGCGTACGTGGCCGGGCACCTGGCTCTGACCACGCTGCCGGACGCGCAGATCGCCCAGGTCGAGCCGACCATCACGGCGCTGGTGCTGCTGGGGCTGATGGTGTTCTCCGGCGCGGTCGGCTTCATCGACGACTTCCTCAAGGTGCGCAAGCGGCACAGCGGTGGCCTCAACAAGCGGGGCAAGCTGGCCGGGCAGATCCTGGTCGGCGCGGTCTTCGGCGCGGTGGCGGTCTACTTCCCGTCCAGCATGACCGACGCCGGCGGCAACGCGACGAACACCGAGACGGTGGGCAGCACCACGCTGAGCTTCATCCGGGACATCCCGGCGCTGGAGATCGGCAAGATCGGCGCGGTGATCGTGATCATCATGGTGGTGATGGCGGCCACGAACGGCGTGAACCTCACCGACGGCCTGGACGGCCTGGCCACCGGCGCCTCGGTGATGGTGCTCGCGGCGTACGCGCTCATCGCGTTCTGGCAGTACCGGCACTGGTGCGCCGACCCGAACTACACCGAGGCGTACTGCTACACAGTGCGCGATCCGCTGGAGATCGCGCTGATCGCGGGCGCGGCGGCCGGTGCCTGCGTGGGCTTCCTGTGGTGGAACACGTCCCCGGCGCGGATCTTCATGGGCGACACCGGCGCGCTCGGGCTGGGCGGCCTGATCGCCGGCATGGCGATGTCCACCCGGACCATCCTGCTGCTGCCGATCCTGGGCGGCCTGTTCGTCATCGTCACGATGTCCGTGGTCATCCAGATCATCTCCTTCCGTACCACCGGCAAGCGCGTGTTCCGGATGTCGCCGTTGCAGCACCACTTCGAGCTGGCCGGCTGGAGCGAGGTCAACATCGTGGTCCGGTTCTGGATCATCGCGGGCATCGGCGTGGCCATCGCACTGGGGCTGTTCTACAGCGAGTTCCTCGCCGCGGTCAGCTGACGCCGGGGGTGTGCGGATCCGACACGCCGACCGGGCCGTTGCGCCACGGGCGGGCGGGTGGAGCGGCCATGATGGGCCTGTGGGGGAGGGACGAGACATCCAGGTGACCAGCGACCCGCCGGCCCGCCGTGCCCCGGCGGCCACGCCACCGGCCGACCCGCCCGTGGCGCGCTGGGATCCGGCCGGTGGCCTGGCCGCGCTGCGTGGTCTGCTGGCCCGGCCGCTGGCCTCGTACTACCTGCTGCTGTCCAGCGCCGGCCTGCTGCTGCTGATCGGCCTCACCATGGTCTTCTCCGCCACCAGCGTGAAGGACTTCGCCGAGGGCGGCGACGCGTCCGCGTCGCTGACCAAGCAGGCCGTGTTCGCGGTGATCGGCATCGGCGCGTTCTGGGCCTGTCAGCGGCTGCCCGCGCGCACGTTCCGGGCGGTGAGCCGCCCGGCGGTCGGCGTGGCGGTGGCGCTGCTGCTCACCCTCAACCTGCTCGTCGCGTTGAACTCGCTGTTCGGGGTGACGTCGATCGGGCCGTTGAAGGCCGAACTCCTCTCGCTCTCCCTGGGCCCGATCTCGCTGCAACCGGTCGAGGTGGCGAAGTTCGCGCTGGTGCTGTGGGCGGCGCACGTGCTGGCCCGCAAGGGTGCCGCGCTGGGCTGGTGGAAGGAACTGGCGACGCCGCTGTTCCCGGTGGTGGGCCTGCTGTTCGTCCTGGTCGGCTTCAACGACCTGGGCAGCATGCTCTGCCTGCTGGCGCTCGTGGTCGGGCTGCTCTGGGCGGCCGGCGTGCGGGGCCGGGTCTTCGCCGCGCTCTCCGCGATCGGTCTGGCCGGCATCGGCCTGCTGGTGGCCGCCGCCTCGCTCGGCGCCGGCTCCGGCTCCCGGGACGCCGACAACTACCGGCTCGGCCGTCTCACCATGTGGCTCGACCCGCCGGATCCGAAGACCTGCTTCGAGCAGCAGTTGGACTACTGCTACCAGCTCGTGCAGGCCCGCTACGCGATCGGCAACGGCGGCTGGTTCGGCGTCGGCCTGGGCCAGAGCTCGCTGAAGTGGAACTACCTGCCCGAGGCGCACAACGACTTCATCTTCGCCATCGTCGCGGAGGAGCTGGGCGTGGTCGGCTGCACAGTGGTCCTGACGCTGTTCGCCGTGCTCGCGTACACCGGGATGCGGATCGCCCGCCGGGTCGAGGACCCGTTCCGCCGGCTCGCCGCCGCCGGTGTGACCGCCTGGCTGGTCGGCCAGGCCGTCATCAACATCGGTGGCGTCACCGGCCTGCTGCCGCTGACCGGCGTACCGCTGCCGTTCATCTCCGACGGCGGCAGCGCCCTGGTGGTGACGCTCGCCGCGATCGGCATGCTCGCCTCGTTCGCCCGCGCCGAGCCGGACGCGGCGCGAGCGCTGCACGCCCGTCCGCCCGCCCGATGGGTCCGGCTAGTGTGGGCCCCGTTGCCGCCGCTTCCCGGCCGGCGCCGCCGACCGGCGCCGCCTCCGGCCGACCGAGGGTCCGTGCCCCGGTCCCGGCAGCGGCGGCAGGACGACCAGGCCGCGCCCCGCGGCGCCCGGTCCGACCGGGCGCGCGCCGGCGCGGCGAGCGAGAGGAGACGCTGATGGGTCCGCTGCGTTCGGTGGTGCTCTGCGGAGGGGGTACGGGCGGGCACATCTACCCGCTGCTCGCCTTCGCCGACTGCCTGCGCCGACACGACCCGAGCGTCCGGATCACCTGCCTGGGCACACCGAAGGGGCTGGAGAACGAGCTGATCCCGCCGGCCGGTTACGACCTGCGGCAGATCCCGGCCTACCAGCTTCCCCGGTCGGTCAACATGAGTCTGGTGCGCACCCCGGACCGGATGTGGAAGGCGGCGCGCGCGGCAGGCAAGGTGATCGACGAGGTCCAGGCCGACGCCGTGGTCGGCTTCGGCGGGTACGTCTCGGTGCCCGGTTACCTGGCCGCGTGGCGGCGGGAACTGCCCATCGTCATCCACGAGGTGAACGTGCCGCCGGGCGTGGCGAACCGGCTCGGGATGAAGTTCACCAAGAACGTCGCGGTGGGCTTCCCGCACCAGCCGGCCCAGGCCGAGGCGCTGCGCGACGCCCGCGTGGTGGGTGTGCCGCTGCGCCGGGGCATCGCCGGGCTGGACCGGGCGGCGCTGCGCGACGCCGCCCGCGCCCACTTCGGACTCCGTCCCGACCTGCCGGTGCTGTTCGTCGCCGGTGGCTCGCAGGGCGCCCGCTCGATCAACCTGGCTGTCTCCGGCGCGGCCAAGGAACTGGCCCGCAACGGCGTGCAGGTGCTGCACGTCATCGGCGCCCGCAACGAGCCGGTCTCGGTGCCCACCGACCTGCCGGTGCCGTACGTCACGCTGCCGTACCTGTCCGAGATGGAGCTGGGCTACGCCGCCGCCGACCTGATGCTGGCCCGGGGCGGCGCGATGACCTGCGCCGAGGTGGCCGCGATCGGCCTCCCCGCCGTCTACGTGCCCTACCCGCACAGCAACCAGGAGCAGAAGCGCAACGCGCTGCCGGTGGTGGAGGCCGGCGGCGGGCTGCTGGTCGACGACGCCGAGATGACCCCGGCGTGGCTGGAGCGGACGGTGATCCCGCTGATCCGGGATCCGCAGCGGCTGCACGCGATGGGCGCCGCCGCGGCCGGGTACGGCCGCCGGGACGGCGACGTGGCGCTGCTGAACTTCGTCTACGAGGCGGTCGCCCGCTGATGTGGGACACCGCGACGGGAAGGTACGTCTCATGAACACCGCGCAGTTCACGCCCGCCGGCACCATGACGGCGGAGGACCTGGGCCGGATCCACCTGATCGGGGTGGGCGGCGTCGGGATGGCCGGGCTGGCCCGGCTCTTCCTCACCCGGGGTCTGCCGGTCTCCGGCAGCGAGCTGCGGGAGTGGCCGTCGCTGGCCGGCCTGCGGGCGCTGGGCGGCACCATCCACTCCAGCCACGAGGCGTCCAACCTCGACGGGGTGGACACGGTGGTCTACTCCTCCGCCATCCCGCAGGACCACCTGGAGATGGTCGAGGCGCGTCGCCGGGGCCTGCGGGTGCTGCACCGCTCCGAGGCGCTCGCCGCCGCGATGACCGGCCGCCGCACTGTGGCGGTGGCCGGCACCCACGGCAAGACGTCCACCACGTCGATGGTCACCATGGTGCTCCAGCAGGCCGGCACCGACCCGTCGTTCGTGATCGGCGGCGAGATCTCCGAGGTGGGTTCCGGCGCGCACCACGGCACCGGCGAGCACTTCGTGGTCGAGGCGGACGAGAGCGACCGTTCCTTCCTCATCTACCGCCCGTTCGTGTCGATCATCACGAACATCGAGGCGGATCACCTCAACACCTACGGCGACCTGGCCACCCTGGAGGCGGCGTTCGCGGAGTTCGCCCGGCTCACCGACCCGGCCGGCTTCGTGATCACCTGCGCCGACGACGCGGGCGGGCGCCGGCTGGCCGAGACGCTGCGGGCCGAGGGCCGCCGGGTCTGGACGTACGGCGAGTCCGCCGACGCGGACCTGCGGATGAGCGAGGTCGTCTCGTCCGCGCACGGGGTGCGCTACCAGGCCGAGATCGAGGGCCGGCCGCTGGGCGAGATCCGGCTGCCGGTACCGGGCCGGCACATGGCGCTCAACAGCGCCGGCGCGGTGCTCACCGCGTACCTGCTGGAACTGCCGGTGGCCGCGGCGGAGGCCGCGCTCGGCGCGTTCCCCGGCGTGCGGCGCCGCTTCGAGCGCAAGGGCGTGGCCGACGGCGTGCTCGTCTACGACGAGTACGCCTACCACCCGACCTCGATGACGCTGGCGTTGCAGACGCTGCGCGAGGTGGCCGGCGACGGCCGGCTGATCGTGGTGTTCCAGCCGTACCGGCTCTACCGCACCCGCGACAACCAGGCGG
This sequence comes from Micromonospora sp. NPDC049151, assembly GCF_040648395.1. NCBI lineage: Bacteria > Bacillati > Actinomycetota > Actinomycetes > Micromonosporales > Micromonosporaceae > Micromonospora > Micromonospora sp. NPDC049151. The sequence goes on along the minus strand of NZ_JBEZDP010000006.1, from coordinate 102,192 downwards.
AGATCGCCGCCGCGCTCGGCATCGCCGACGAGGCGGTGCTGCTTGAGGTCTTCGGTCCCGGTGAGACGCGCCGCCCCGGTGAGGGCTCGGCCGCGCTGATCGAGGTGGTGCCGTTGCCGGCCGAGCGGAAGGTGTTCGTCGAGTCGTGGGACGACGTGCCGGGCGAGGTGGCCCGGCGGGCGCGCACCGGCGACGTGGTGGTGACCATGGGCGCGCCGCCGATCTCGCTGATGGGTGACCAGTTGCTCGACGCGCTGCTCGCCCGCTCCGGCGGGGGCGCGGGCCTCGGCGCCGGCGTCGACCCGGACGGCGCGGCGACCCCGGCCGGATGAGTCCCGGTCCGGCCCGTGGCCGTACCCCCGGACCGGACGGCGGCGGCGGGCGGCGCAGCCCGGCCCGGCGCTGGCAGCTGGTGCGGGCCAACGCGGACGCCGTGCCGCCGTCGACCCGCCGGTTCATGGCCCGGGCCCGGCAGCGGCGGATGCGGGCCGCGCTGCCCTGGGCGGTGGCCGCCGCGGTGCTTGCCGTCGCGGGCCTGGTCGCGTGGACGGTGCTGGGCACCGGGCTGTTCGGCGTGCGCGAGGTACGGGTGGTCGGCGCGCGGCTGGTCACCCCGGTGCAGATCCGCGACGCGGCGGCGGTGCCGGACGACGAACCGCTGGCCCGGGTGGACCTGGCCGCGACCGCGCGCCGGGTGGGCACGCTGCCGCCGGTGGAGAGCGCCACCGTGGAGCGGGACTGGCCGGGCACGCTGGTGATCCGGGTGCGGGAACGCACGCCGGTGGCGGCGGTGCCGCAGGGGGAGGGCTTCGTCGTCGTCGACGGCTCGGGCGTGGTCTTCCAGCGCCTGGACCGGGCGCCGGACGGGTTGCCGCAGATCCGGGTCGCCCGGCCGGGCCCCGACGACCCGGGCACGCGGGCCGGCCTGGCGGTGCTCGCCGCGCTGGGCGGGAAGCTGCGCGCGGAGCTGGTCGCGGTGGACGTGGCCGGGCTGGCGCGGATCACGCTGCTGCTGCGCGGCGAGCGTCAGGTCTTCTGGGGCGACGCCTCCCGGGGCGCGGACAAGTCCACAGTGGCTACCGCGTTGCTGAGCCGCAAGGCGGACCGGATCGACGTCAGCGCGCCGGACGTGGTCACGTTCGAGTGACCCGTGGCTCAACGAGCTGGGCTGTGTCCCCTGTCGCTCGGTCGGCGACACGCCGGAACAGGTCCTTGGCTCCTGGCGCGGCGGCGCATACGTTGCCCCGAAGAGATCAGTGGTTGACATAACTCTAAGCCTCTAGTAGAGGGTGAGGGTTCAGCCCGTCGGAGGCGACGAAGGACATGTTCGACCGCTGATCCGGCCAAGCCGTGTGGGGTCGGCCCATGCCAATCTCGAAGGGAAAGGACCGGAGATGACACCTCCGCACAACTACCTGGCGGTCATCAAGGTCGTCGGCATCGGGGGCGGCGGCGTCAACGCCGTCAACCGGATGATCGAGGTTGGGCTCAAGGGCGTCGAGTTCATCGCGATCAACACCGACGCGCAGGCGTTGCTGATGAGTGACGCCGACGTCAAGCTCGACGTGGGCCGGGAGCTGACCCGGGGACTGGGCGCGGGCGCCAACCCGGACGTCGGCAAGAACGCCGCGGAGGACCACCGCGACGAGATCGAGGAGGTCCTCAAGGGCGCGGACATGGTGTTCGTGACCTGCGGCGAGGGCGGTGGCACCGGCACCGGCGGCGCGCCGGTGGTGGCGAACATCGCCCGCAAGCTCGGCGCGCTCACCATCGGCGTGGTCACCCGGCCGTTCTCGTTCGAGGGCAAGCGCCGGCAGGTCCAGGCCGAGGCGGGCATCGAGGAGCTGCGCAACCAGTGCGACACGCTCATCGTGATCCCGAACGACCGGCTGCTCGCGCTCGGCGACCGCAACATCTCCATGATGGACGCGTTCCGCACCGCGGACCAGGTGCTCCTCTCCGGTGTCCAGGGCATCACCGACCTGATCACCACGCCGGGCCTGATCAACCTGGACTTCGCCGACGTCAAGAGCGTGATGAGCGGCGCCGGCAGCGCGCTGATGGGCATCGGCAGCGCCCGCGGCGAGAACCGCGCCGTGGAGGCGGCCGAGGCGGCCATCTCCAGCCCGCTGCTGGAGCAGAGCATGGACGGCGCGCGCGGCGTGCTGCTGTCCATCGCGGGCGGGTCGGACCTCGGCCTGTTCGAGATCAACGACGCGGCGCAGCTGGTCACCGACGCGGCCCACCCGGACGCGAACATCATCTTCGGCGCGGTCATCGACGACGCGCTCGGCGACGAGGTGCGGGTCACGGTGATCGCGGCCGGCTTCGACGGGGGCACGCCGGCGTACAAGGCGGTGGAGCCGCCGCGCAAGAGCAACCAGAACCCGCCGGCCCAGCCGAACGCGCCGGCGAGCCCGCCGGCCACCATGCCGGCGCCGCAGCAGCCGTCGCGCCGGGTGCTCTTCGACGACGTCGACGTGCCCGACTTCCTCAAGAACGGGTCCTGAGCCGCGCCGATGACGGAGTCACAGACGGCGGTGCGGCCCGAGCGGCGCGCCGAACTCGCGGCCGGACTGGCCCGGGTCCGGGCCCGCATCGCCGACGCCTGTGCGGCGGCCGGGCGGCAGCGCGACGAGGTCACACTGGTCGCGGTGACGAAGACGTACCCGGCGGCGGACGTGGTCGCGCTGGCCGGTCTGGGCGTGACCGACGTCGGGGAGAACCGCGACCAGGAGGCGGCGCCGAAGGCCGAGGCGGTGGCCGCGGCCGGGGCGTCGCCGCGCTGGCACTTCATCGGCCAGCTGCAGCGCAACAAGGCCCGTTCGGTGGTCCGGTACGCCGACGTGGTCCAGTCGGTGGACAGCGTCCGGCTGGCCGCCGCGCTGGACGCCGCGGCCGGCGCCCTCCGGGACCGGCCGCTGGACGTGCTCGTGCAGGTGAGCATCGACGGCGACGCGGCCCGGGGCGGGGCGCTGCCGGGCGCGGCCGACCCGCAGCGCGGGCTCGACCCGGTGGCCGCGGCGGTGGCCGGCGCCGACGGTCTGCGGCTGGCCGGCCTGATGGCGGTGGCGCCGCTGGGCTGGGAGCCGGACCGGGCGTTCGCCCGGCTGGCCGAGGTGGCGGCGGCCCTGCGGGCCGACCATCCCGGCGCCACGGCGCTGTCGGCGGGCATGAGCGGAGACCTGGAGAGCGCGATCGGGTACGGCGCGACACATGTCCGTGTCGGCAGCGCGTTGCTCGGAATGCGCCCTGCGCTGCGGTAGCCTCACCACGACGGAAGCAAATTACATCAGTGTTGTTCAGGACGGCGTTCCCGTAGCCGGGGGCCGTGACGGGCGGACCGCGAACCGCACGTCAGGGGATTGCCGATCCGGTCCGGTGGGCATGATCGTCCACTCGTGATCAAGCGACACGGCACGGGGGCGCGTGCCGCACGGCGGACGGAAGGGCGCGGGGATGGGTGCACTGCGCAAGGCGGGGGTCTGGCTCGGTCTCGTCGAGGAGGACGACGAGCGGGCGTACGAGGACGGTGGCTACGACAAGGGTGGCTACCGGGACTCGTCGCGCTACCGGTCGAGCCGGTACGCCGAGGAGTTCGCCGACGAGGACGACGACGAGGCCGAGGAGCCGCCGACCACGCGTAGCCGGCTCGGCGAGCGCGGCCGGCTGTCCGAGCGCGCCTCCAGTCGCTCGGCCGACACCGACCGGGGCGAGACCGAGCGCCCGGAGCGGGTCGATCGCTCCAGCGTACGGTCGATCACCCGGTCCTCCGCCGGGGACACGTCGGGTGCCCTGACCTACCACACCCGGGACAATCTCGCCCTCGCGCCGCAGGCCCAGCCGCGCGAGCGGGAGCGCGTGGCGCCGGAGGACGAGCAGCGCTACCAGATCACCACGCTGCACCCGACCACGTACCGCGAGGCGCGGACCATCGGCGAGCACTTCCGCGACGGCGTACCGGTGATCATCAACCTCACCGAGATGGACGAGGCGGACGCCCGCCGGCTCGTCGACTTCGCCGCCGGGCTCGCGTTCGGTCTGCGCGGTACGATCGAGCGCGTGACCAACCGGGTGTTCCTGCTCTCACCGGCCAACGTCCAGGTCACCGCTGAGGACAAGGCCAAGATCGCTGAGGGCGGCTTCTTCAGCCTGAGCTGACCATGACCGAGGGACGTCGCCTGCCGTGTTGTCGATCCTGTTCCAGGTGCTCTACCTGGTGCTGTACATCTTCCTAATTGTCCTTTTGGCGCGCTTCGTGCTGGGCGCGGTGCTGGCCTACGGTCGCCGCTGGCAGCCGGGCCGGGGAGCGTCGGCGGGACTGGAAGTCGTGTGGAGCGTCACTGATCCGCCCCTGCGAGCGTTGAGGCGTGTGATCCCGCCACTGCGAATTGGTACCGTGAGCATCGACCTGGCCTCCCTTGTGCTCCTGGTTATCCTGTTCGTGCTGATGGAGTTCGTGTTTAGGCGCCTGATCTTCGCGTTTGCCTGACCAGAGCGCTTTCGCGGCCGCAACTGACCCGAGGAGTTTCGATGCCGCTGACCCCGGCCGACGTTCACAACGTCGCCTTCAAAAAGCCGCCGATCGGCAAGCGGGGGTATGACGAGGAGGAGGTCGACGCCTTCCTGGACGAGGTCGAGCGCGAGCTGGCCCGTCTGATCGAGGAGAACAACGAGCTGCGCGCCCAGGTGGAGCGCGGCGGTCGGGGTGGCGCTCCCGCCGGCCCCGGCGGTGACGCCCGCCTCGCGGCGGAACTCAACGACGTCAAGGCCCAGCTCGACCGGGTGCAGCGGGACAAGGCGGCCGCCGAGCAGGCGGCCCGTGCGATGCAGGCCGAGCTGGAGCAGGTACGCGCGCAGGGTGGCCCGGCCGGCGTGACCGGCGACGGCGAGCAGCAGGCGCTGCGGGTGCTCATGATGGCCCAGCGCACCGCCGACGACCACGTCTCCGACGCCCGTCGCGAGGCCGACCAGCTGCTCTCCGAGGCCCGTTCCAAGGCCGAGGAGGTCACCCGGGAGGCGCGCGCCAAGGCCGACGCCCTGGAGCGGGACGCCCGCCAGCGGCACCAGGAGGCCATGGGCGGCCTGGACGCCAAGCGCACCGCGCTGCAGAAGCACATCGAGGAGCTCAAGCAGTTCGAGCGCGAGTACCGCACCCGCCTCAAGGCCTACCTGGAGAGCCAGCTGCGTGACCTCGACGGTCGCGGCCAGGGCCTCGAGGTGGAGATGAACCGCGAGGGCAACCGCGCCACCGGCAGCAACGGTCTCGCCGCGGCCGGCCTGGCCGGCTCCTACGGCGGTGGCCGCGCGGGCTCCCTCGAGTCCGGCCGCTGATCCCGCGTCGGTGGCCGTCCCAGTGACGGCCACCGACCGCCCAGACCGACACGACGCGGCCGGGGGTGAGCCGTGGTAGCCGCCAGCATCCTGCTCATCCTCGTCGCGGTCGTGCTGCTGATCGCCGGCCTCGCCGGCGGATCCAGCCTCCTTCTCATCGTCTCGATCGCGGCCAGCCTGCTGTCCGCCGTCGCCTTCGTCGCGTTCGCCCGCCAGGCCGCCGCGGCGCGGGCCACGGCCGGCCGGGAGACCGGGCCGCGGCTGCGGACCCCGCACACCGTTCCGTCCCCTGACGAACCGGTGAGCCCGGTACCGCACCAAACGTCCACGGTCGGCGCCGGCGGACCCGGGTGGCGGCAACCGCCCGGGTCGCCGGTGACCGAGCCGGACGACCCACCGCCGCCGGCCGCGTACTCGCCGCCGTTCGACGCCGGGCCGGACGAGGAACCCGCGCCCTACTCGCCGCCCGGCCCACGCGTCCCGGAGGCCCCGCGCCCCACCTCGCCGGCACCCGGCGAGGCGTTCGACGGCGACCCGCCGGCCGAGTTCCTCTCCTCCGGGGAGGTCGCCCGGCTGGTCCGGCTGCCCGCCGACGTCCTGGTGGTGGACGGGCACCCCCGCTTCCATCTGCCCGACTGCCCGCACCTGGTGGGCCGGGACGACGAGCCACTGCCGGTGGCCGAGGCGGTCGGTCTGGGCTTCACCCCGTGCGCGCACTGCGCCGCCGCCACCACCCTGCTCGCCGAGGCTCCGCGCTGACCATGACGACCGCTGACGACACGCTCACCGTCGCGGTGCGGGTGAAGCCCGGGGCGGCCCGCGCCCGGGTGGGCGGCCGGTTCGACGGCCCGTACGGGCCCGCGCTCGTCGTCGCGGTACACGCGCCGGCGGTGGACGGCCGCGCCACCGAGGCGGCCCGCCGGGCACTCGCCGACGCGCTCGGCGTCCGGCCGGCGACCGTGTCGCTGCGCTCCGGCGCGGCGAGCCGGGACAAGCTCTTCCTGGTGGAGCGCCCGCACGACGGGCTGCCGGAGGTGCTGCGCCGGCTGCGCGACGGCAGCACGGCGTGAGGTCCGGTCGGGCCGGCCGGCGATGACCCCGGGGCTCGACGTCGCGTTGCTCGTGGGCGCCGCCGTGCTGCTGGTCGCGGTGGGCGCGGTGCGGTTCTCCACCCGGCTCGGCGTACCGAGTCTCCTGGTCTACCTGGCACTGGGCGTGCTGCTCGGGGAGGCCGGTCTGGGCATCCGGTTCGACGACGTCGAGCTGACCCGGGTGCTCGGCTTCTGCGCGCTCATCGTGATCATCGCGGAGGGTGGTCTGACCGCGCGGTGGAGCACGTTACGGCCGGTGCTCGGCCTGGCCGCGGCGCTGTCCACTGTCGGTGTCGTGGTCAGCATCGTGGTCGTCGGCGTGGTGGTACACCTGCTGCTCGGCCTGGACTGGCGGCTGGCGCTGCTCTACGGCGCGGTGCTCTCCTCCACCGACGCGGCGGCCGTGTTCGCCACGCTGCGCCGGCTGCGCCTGCCGCCCCGGCTGGTGGCCGCGCTGGAGGCCGAGTCCGGGGTGAACGACGCCCCGGTCGTGCTGCTGGTGCTGCTGCTGTCCCGCGCCGGGGCCGAGGTGGCCCACCCCTGGTGGTACGAGGTGCTGCTGCTCGGCTACGAGCTGAGCGCCGGCGCGGCGGTCGGGGTCGGCGCCGGGCTGGCCGGCCGGTACGCGCTGCGCCGGGCGGCGCTGCCGTCGGCCGGCCTGTACCCGATCGCTGTGGTCGGTTTCACCGTGCTGGCGTACGCGGCCGGGTCGGTGCTGCACGCCTCGGGTTTCCTCGCCGTCTACGTCGCGGGCGTGCTGCTCGGCAACTCCAGGCTGCCGCACCGGCAGGCCATCCTCGGCTTCGCCGACGGGCTGGCCTGGCTGGCCCAGATCGGCCTGTTCGTGCTGCTCGGCCTGCTGGTGTCGCCGAGCCGGCTGGATGCGGCGGTGCTGCCGGCCGTGATCACCGGGCTGGCGCTGCTGCTGCTCGCCCGGCCGTTGTCGGTGGCGATCTCCGCGCTGCCGTTCCGGGTGAACCTGCGCGAGCAGCTCTTCCTGTCCTGGGCCGGGCTGCGCGGCGCGGTGCCGGTGGTGCTGGCGACCATCCCGTTGTCGTTGCACGTGCCGGGGGCGGGCCGCCTGTTCGACGCGGTCTTCGTCCTGGTGGTGATCTTCACGTTGCTCCAGGCGGGCACGCTGGCGCCGGCGGCCCGCCGGCTGGGCGTGACCGCGCCGGCCGAGGCGAGCGAGATCCTGCTGGAGACCGCCCCGCTGGAACGGATGCGAGCCGACCTGCTCCAGCTCGAGGTGCCCGCCGGGTCGCGGATGGCCGGGGTGCACGTGGACGAGCTGCGCCTGCCGGTCGGGGCCGCCGTCACCCTGGTGCTGCGCGACGGTGCCGGTTTCGTGCCCGGCCCGGACACCCGGCTCAAGATCGGGGACAGCCTGCTCATCGTCGCCACGGCGGGCGTGCGGGACGAGACCGAGCGGCGGCTGCGTGCGGTGAGCCGCCGGGGCCGGCTGGCGAGGTGGTTCGGGGAGTACGGCGAGGAACCGGCCCGCTGATCTGCTACGGTTCCTTTTGCCCCGATTGATGGCAGTCCGGGGCGGATACGTGGGACGACGGTGCGGCACGTTGTCGGACGCCTGTACGTTCCGTATTCTTGCCAACCTCCGGAGTGCACGGCGGTCCCGTTCGCCGTGCACCCTTCCGTACGCGGAGACGCCGACGAGGGCGTCCCCGCCCACGTACCGCTGACCGCCGCGCCATGCGGCTGAGGGAGCTGACGATGGCGAAGCCAGCCGACACCAGGACCGCCGGTCGCAAGCCGGTGGCGAAGGCCACCCGCAGCGCGGCGGAGACCGAGAAGATCCGGGCCGCCCTGGCGGCACGGCGGGACGAGCTCAACGCCGAGTACGATCAGACGCTGAGCGAGATCACCGAGCTGCAGCGCGACCGGCTGACCGACTCGGCCGGGGACGACCAGGCCGACACCGGGACCAAGACGTTCGAGCGCGAGCAGGAGATCTCACTCGCCAACAGCATCAAGGAGCGGATCACGCAGGTCGAGCGCGCGCTGGAGCGGCTCGACGAGGGTGGCTACGGCTGGTGCGAGCGGTGCGGCAACCCGATCCCGGTGGAGCGGCTCGCCGCGTTCCCGTCGGCCACCCTCTGCGTGAGCTGCAAGCAGCTGGAGGAGCGGCGCTGATCACCGCTCCCCGGCGGCCGAACGGCAGACGGTGACCGCCACCGTCGCGAGCGTCGATGGGGAGCAGATGACCGCAGCACCGCCCGCCGGGTCCGGCACCACCGAGACAGGCGCCGGCACGCCCCGCCGCAGGGCGGTCACGCTGCTGCTCGGCGTCTCCCTGTTCTCGCTCCTGGCGGACCTGGGCACCAAGCAGCTCGCGCTCAGCGAGCTGCCCGGCCGGGAGCCGGTGTCGGTGCTCGGCGGCGCCGTCTACTTCACGCTCACCCGCAACAGCGGCGCGGCCTGGAGCATCGGTTCCGACCACACCTGGGTCTTCCCGATCATCACGTTCGTGGTGATCGGGTGGATCGCCTGGATGACGCTGCGGCTGCGCTCGCTGCCGTGGGCGGTGTCGCTGGGCCTGGTGCTGGGCGGCGCGCTGGGCAACCTGATCGACCGGATCTTCCGCGCGCCGGGGCACTTCGTCGGCCACGTCGTCGACATGATCAGCCTGTTCGGGCCGTACGGCGAGTACTACCCGGTGTTCAACCTGGCCGACAGCTCGCTGGTGTGCGGCGTGGTGCTCGCGGTCTTCCTGGAGCTGACCGGCCGGCAGCGCGACGGCTCCCGGCTGCGTGACCAGAAGCGCGACGACAAGCGCGACGACAAGCGCGACGACGCCACCACGGCCGAGCAGCGGGAGAGCGCATGACCTCCGCCTTCGCCGCCGGCGGCGACACCCGCTCCCTGCCCGTGCCCGACGGCCTCGACGGCATGCGCCTGGACCAGGCCGTGTCCCGCCTGTTCGGGCTCTCCCGCACCGCCGCCGCCGGTCTGATCGACGCCGGCGACGCGCTCGTCGACGGCGTCGCCCGGCCCAACTCGCACAAGGTCAAGGCGGGCTCGTGGCTGGAGGTCACGCTGCCCGCGCCGCCCGCCCCGCCGACTGTGGTGCCGCAGGCGGTGCCCGGCCTGACCGTGGTGTACGCCGACGACGACATCGTGGTGGTGGACAAGCCGGTCGGGGTGGCGGCGCACCCGAGCCCGGGCTGGACCGGCCCCACCGTGATCGGCGGGCTGGCCGGCATCGGCCACCGGATCTCCACCAGCGGCGCCGCCGAGCGGCAGGGCGTGGTGCACCGGCTCGACGTGGGCACCACCGGGATCATGGTGGTGGCCAAGAGCGAGCGCGCGTACACCTCGCTGAAGCGGGCGTTCAAGTACCGCGAGGTGGAGAAGCGCTACCACGCCGTGGTGCAGGGCCACCCGGACCCGTCGAGCGGCACCATCGACGCGCCGATCGACAGGCACCCGCACCACGACTACCGCTGGGCGGTGGTCTCCGGCGGCAAGCCGAGCATCACCCACTACGACACGATCGAGGCGTTCCCGGCGGCCAGCCTGCTCGACGTGCGGCTGGAGACCGGGCGTACGCACCAGATCCGGGTGCACTTCTCCACGCTGCGGCACCCCTGCGTGGGCGACCTGACCTACGGCGCGGACCCGACGCTGTCGGCCCGGCTCGGGCTGTCCCGGCAGTGGCTGCACGCCCGCTCGCTGAGCTTCGCGCACCCGGGCACCGGCGACGCGGTGACGTTCGTCAGCGAGTACCCGGACGACCTGGCCCGGGCGCTGGAGATCCTGCGCGACTGACGTGAGCGACCATCCCGCGCCGCCGCGCCGGTCCCGGTCCGCCGCGCTGACCTGGCTCGCGCTGGCCTGCGCGCTCGTGGTGCTGGTGGTCGCCGTGGCGCAGCGGCGGGACCGTCCGGCGAGCGACCGCACGGTCGGCGAGGTCACGAGGGTGGGCGTGACCGGCGGCGCGAGCATCCCGGAGTACCTGCGCGCCGCCGGGGACGAACTGGCCCGCCTCGACGCGCCCGACGGCTACGCGCTCGTCTCGTTCGGCGACTATCTGACCCCGGCGCGGGCGGCCGCCGTGCTGGACGGCACGCGGGTCTCGGCGGTGGTGGCGCGGGTGCCGCTGCCCGGCCGGCAGACCGAGATCGTCCGGATCGCGGCGCTGCGCCTGCCGCGGGACGTGGTGGCCGGGATGGCCGGCGTCGCCGGGCGCAAGGACCGGGAGGCCGCCGACTACCGCTCCCGCGCCGCCGCCACCGCCGATCCGGAACTGCGCCGGGTGTACGACGGCGGCGCCGACGTCGCCGTCCGCGAGGCGGCGGCGTACCGGACGGGCTGCGCCTGCGTCTACGCCGCGGTGGTGAGTGCCGCGCCGGACGCCCTGCGGGCGCTCGCCGGCCGGCCCGGCGTCCGGGTGGTGGACCCGGCGCCGGAGGTGCGCCGCCTGGACCGGAGCGTGTTCACCCCGCCGCTGCCCGAGCAGCGTGACGTGGCCCGGCCACCGGCCGACACCTGGCACGCGGAGGCAGGCGGAATGGGCGATTCGTCGGAAGCCGCACGGACGGTGAGCGGACCTTCACCGACCGCCCCCGCGCCACCCGCCGGTTCCGGGGCACCCAATCCCGCTCCCACCTCCTGAGACGTCCAGGCACGCGGCGACCCGGCGGATCCCATCGTGCGGCGGGCCGACGGGCGATGTGCGGCGCGGGGAGTGGTCCGAATAGGGTTTCGTTCGTAGCCTGTCAGGCGGAGATCGATGGGCTGGGGGAGGGCGAATCCTTGGACGGCAGCGAGACCGGCTGGGGTCGGCAGGGCGAGCCGGCACCGCGGTGGCGGGCGCTGCTCGACCGGGCCCGGCTCGGCGGTCGCGGCGCGGAGCACGCCGACGCCGACCGGCACGTCGAGGAGCAACCGGCCCCGCCGCCCGACCCGCTGCCGCGTCGTGGCGCGGGCACCGGCTGGACCGGTCGCGCCACAGCCGTCGGTCGCGCCCCCGACGGGTCGTACGGCGCCGAGCCCGGTTACCGGGCCGAGGCCACGTTCCGGGTCGACCCGGCCTTCCGCGCCGATCCCCGCCGCGACGGCGAGCCGGCCTACCGGGCCGACCCGGCTTACCGCAGCGACCCGGAGCCGTCCTGGCGTGCCGGGCAGCCCTACCCGCCCGACCCGCCCCGGCGTGCCGACCCGTCGCTCGCGCCCGAGCAGCCCTTCACCGCCGAGCCGCGCTCGGAGCCGTCCTGGCGGCCCGAGCCCGCCCGCCCGGAGCCGCTCGGCCGGGCCGAGGCGCCGGCCGAGTCCCGGTACTCCCTTCTCGACGGTGGCTACCGGCCCGCGCCGCCGCCGGCCGAGTCCCGCTACGCGCTGCTCGACCGGGGCCGCTACCGGCCCGACGCGCCGCCGGCCCCGGAGCCGGTGGTGCCCGCGCCACGCCGCCCGCTGGAGGGGCGCTCCGGCCGGGCCGAGGCGTCCCACGCGCAGTGGCGTGCCCCGGAGCCGGACCCGGAGGTGGAACGGGCGACCAGCGTGCTGCGCCGCGAGCTGGGCACCCCGAGGGTGCTCGCCTTCGCCAACCCCAAGGGCGGGGTGCACAAGACCACGGCGACGGTGCTCGCCGCCGCCACGGTGGGCAGCGTACGCGGGCGCGGCGTGCTCGCCTGGGACGACAACGAGCTGCGCGGCACGCTCGGTCTGCGGGCCGGCAGCGCCCGGCACGCCCGCACCATCCGCCACCTGATCCACGACCTGGCGCAGATCGAGATCCTCGAGGGCAACACGCTGCTGTCGCACCTCGACGACTACCTGCGGCACGCCTCCGACGGCTCGTACGACGTGCTGGCCGGTGAGGAGAGCCCGCGCTTCGCCCAGCGGCTCGACCAGTTCACCGTCAAGCGGGTGCTGGAGCTGCTGCGCCGCACCCACGAGGTGGTCTGCGTGGACACCGGCAACAACGTGGAGAGCCCCAACTGGCGCACCGTCATGCAGGCCGCCGACCAGCTCGTGGTGACCACCGTGCCGCGTGAGGACGCGGCGTTCAGCGCGGACTGGATGCTCGACCTGCTGCACGAGGTGGGCATGGGCGAGCTGGCCGACAACGCGGTCACGCTGATCTCCTGCCCGACGCCGGGGCGCACCTCGCTGCAGGACGACCTGGAGCGGCACTTCGCCACCCGTACCCGCGCGGTCGCCGTGGTGCCGTACGACCCGGCGCTGGAGACCGGATCCTCGATCGAGTACCACCAGCTCCAGGCCGAGACCCGCGACGCCTGGCTCAAGGCGGCAGCGGTGATGCTGGAACCGTTCGCGCGCTGAGCGCCGACCACCGCCCCGCGTCGTGCCCGGGCCTGAGAGGATCAACGCGTGAGTCCGGACACCAGTGAGCCCGAGCGGGCGCGCGAGCGCGGCGACGGCGAGGCCCCGCGGCCGGGCGACGCCCCGCGTCCCGGCGAGGCCCCGCGGCCGGGCGAGGCCCCGCTGCCCGGCACCGCCCCGCGTCCCGGCGGCGACGTGTGGCCCGGGGCCGCTCAGCCGCCCGGCTGGCCCGGCGGCCTGCCGGTGCCGGCCGGCACACCGGTCACCGCCCCCGGCGCCGACCCGCTCGCCGGGCATCCGTTCGTGGCGGCGGAACTGCCCGGTGCCGCCCGGTCGCGCCGTCCGCTGCTCACCGCGCTCGGCGTGGTCGGGCTGCTCACCGCGCTCGGCGTACCGCTCGGCCTGCTCTGGGCGTGGCTGGCGCCGGCCACCCCGGTACGCCAGACCCCGGCCGGCGCGGTCTACACCACGCCGCAGCCGGAGCAGCCGATCGCCGCGGACGGCTGGTTCAGCCTCCTGACGCTCGGCTTCGGCGTGCTCGCCGCCATCGCACTGTGGGTGCTGCTGCGCCGCCGGCGTGGCCCGGCGGGCCTGCTCGCGGTGACGCTCGGCGGCATCGGCGCGGCGGTGGTTGCCTGGCAGGTCGGCCGCCGGATCGGGCTGTCGACGTTCCAGCGGCTGGTGGAGACCGCGCCGCCGGGCACCGCGTTCACCAAGCCGGTCGACCTGCGCGCCGGTGGCGTCGACTGGTACGGCCCGTTGCCGCTGCCGCACGGTAACCTGCTGCTCGCCGCGTTCGGCGCCGCAGTCACGTACACGCTGCTGGCGGGCTGGTCGCGGTGGCCGTCGCTGCGGCCGGAGCCGGAGCCCGACGCCGCCTGGCCGCCGCCCCCGCCCGGGTTCAGTTCGGCGCCGGGGGACCAGCCAGCTCGCTGAGCGGCACCGGCACCGCGCGCACCCGCCGCAGCAACGCCGTCTCCCGGTTGAGCAGGCGCAGCTCGGCGCGGAGCCGGCCGGCCGTGTCGTCGACGGCGAGCAGCCGCTGCCGGTCGGCGACGGTCAGCGCGGCGGTCGCCGCGACCAGGTGCGACAGGACCGTGGCATCCTCCGGCAGCTGCTCGGTGATCTCCTGCTGCTCGGGCCGGATCAGCCCGAGATACTGCCGGAACACCGAGATCACCCGGGCCGCGAGCAGGTCGGCGGTCTCGTCCGGGCCGTCCGGCTCCGGCAGCCACTCCACCTCGGCGGTGAGGTACGGCTCGGTGGAGGCGTCGACCTCGGCGACCCGGAACCGTCGCCGCCCCACAGTGACGATGTCGAAGCCGCCGTCGGCCAGCTCGGTGACCTGCCGCAGCTCGGCGGTGCAGCCGACCTCGTGCAGCGTGACCTCGCCACCGGCCGGCCCGGAAAGCCCCGGCGGCCCGGCCGGCGCCACCTCCCAGCCGGCCCGGATCGCCACCACGCCGAACTCGCGCGGCGCGCCCTCGGGCAGCCCGACGAGGTGGCGCACCAGCGCCTTGTAGCGCTCCTCGAAGATGTGCAGCGGAAGGACCAGCCCGGGGAAGAGGACGGTCCCGAGCGGGAACACCGGCAGCCGTGCGCTCACGTGATCGAGCGTATCGCCAACGCGCCCGCCCGCGCGTGTCCCGGCTCACCGTCCCGGCGTGCGGGCGGGCCCGGCCGGTGGCCCGGTCGGCGGCCTAGACTCGCAGGCGTGTTGAATCGGATCGACCTGCGCGGCGGGGTCCGTGACCCGCGCCGCCTGCTGCCCCGTGCCCAGCTCGACGTCTCCGTGGCGGTCGAGCGGATCCGCCCGCTCGTGGAGGCGGTCCGGGACCATGGGTACCCGGCGATCCGGGAGGCCAGCGAACGGTTCGACGGCGTCTCCCCGGAGCGGCTGCGGGTGCCGGTCGAGACGATCCGCGCCGCCGAGGGCGAGCTGGACCCGCAGGTCTGCGCCGCGCTGCTGGAGTCGATCACCAGGGCCCGCAAGGTGCACGCCGACCAGCGCCGCACCGACCACACCACGACTGTGGTGCCCGGCGGCACGGTGACCGAGCGGTGGGTGCCGGTCGACCGGGTCGGCCTCTACGTCCCTGGCGGCCTGGCCATGTACCCGTCGACGGTGGTGATGAACGTGGTCCCGGCCCAGGCGGCCGGGGTGCGCTCGCTGGTGGTGGTGAGCCCGCCGCAGAAGGACAACGACGGCCTGCCGGACCGCCGGGTCCTCGCGGCCTGCGCGCTGCTCGGCGTGGACGAGGTGTACGCGGTGGGCGGCGCCCAGGCGGTCGCCATGCTCGCCTACGGCGCGGGCGTCGACCCGGCCGGCGACGAGCGCTGCGAGCCGGTCGACATGATCACCGGTCCGGGCAACATCTGGGTCACCGCCGCGAAGCGGCTGCTGCGCGGCGTGGTCGGCATCGACGCCGAGGCCGGCCCGACCGAGATCGCGATCCTGGCCGACGACACCGCCGACCCGGCGCACGTCGCCGCCGACCTGATCAGCCAGGCCGAGCACGACCCGCTGGCGGCGAGCGTGCTCGTCACCCCGTCCACCGCGCTGGCCGACGCGGTCGACGCCGAACTGGCCCGGCAGGCGCCGGTGGCCAAGCACGCCGAGCGGATCGGCACCGCGCTGCGCGGCGAGCAGAGCGGCGTCGTCCTGGTCGACGACCTGGAGGCCGGACTGCGGGTGGTCGACGCGTACGCGGCCGAGCACCTGGAGATCCAGACCGAGAACGCCCGCGAGTGGGCGCTGCGGGTCCGCAACGCCGGGGCGGTGTTCGTGGGCGCCTGGTCGCCGGTGTCGCTCGGCGACTACTGCGCGGGCTCCAACCACGTGCTCCCCACCGGCGGCTGCGCGCGGCACTCCTCGGGGCTGTCCGTGCAGTCGTTCCTGCGCGGCGTGCACCTGGTCGAATACACGCAGGACGCGCTGCGCGACGTGGCGCCGCACGTGGTGACGCTGGCGACGGTGGAGGACCTGCCCGCGCACGGCCAGGCGGTCAGCGTCCGGTTCGGCGAGGGCGGCGCGTCGTGACCACGCTCGACGAGCTGCCGATCCGCGACGACCTGCGCGGGCGTACGCCGTACGGGGCGCCGCAGCTCGACGTGGCGGTACGGCTGAACACGAACGAGAACTCCTACCCGGTGCCCGAGCCGGTGGTCGAGGCGATCGGCAAGGCGGTCGCCGCCGAGCTGCGTGACCTCAACCGCTACCCGGACCGGGACGCCGTGGCGCTGCGCGCCGACCTGGCCGCCTACCTCGGCCACGGGCTCACCGCCGAGAACGTGTGGGCGGCGAACGGCTCCAACGAGATCCAGCAGCAGCTGCTCCAGGCGTTCGGCGGTCCCGGGCGCACCGCGCTCGGCTTCATCCCGGCGTACTCGATGCACCCCCTGCTGGCACTCGGCACCGGCACCCGGTGGGTGCCCGCCCCGCGCGGCGCGGACTTCGGGCTCACCGCCGACGAGGCAGTGGCCCAGGTCCGCGAGCACCGGCCCGACGTGGTGTTCCTCTGCTCGCCGAACAACCCGACCGGCACCGCGCTGGACCCGGCGGTGGTCGCCGCCGTGCTGGACGAGGCACCAGGCATGGTGATCGTGGACGAGGCGTACGCCGAGTTCGCCCGCCCCGGCACGGTCAGCGCGCTCGCCGTGCTGCCCGGCCACCCGCGGCTGGTGGTGACCCGCACCATGAGCAAGGCGTTCGGCTTCGCCGGCGGCCGGCTCGGCTACCTGGCCGCCGACCCGGCGGTGGTGGACGCGGTGCAGCTGGTCCGGCTGCCCTACCACCTGTCCGCGCTCACCCAGGCCGCGGCCCGCGCGGCGCTGGCGCACCGGGACGCCCTGCTCGGCACCGTGACCGCGATCAAGGAGCAGCGGGACCGGATCGTCGCCGAGCTGCGCGCCCGGGGCCACCGGGTGGCCGACAGCGACGCCAACTTCGTGCTGTTCGCCGTCGCGGGGGACCAGGCGGTGGCCTGGCGTACCCTGCTCGATGCCGGCGTCCTGGTACGCGACGTCGGCCTGCCCGGCTGGCTGCGCGTCACCGCCGGCACCCCGACCGAGACCGACGCATTCCTCACCGCGATGGAGAGAGTTTCATGAGCCGGATCGCCCGGATCGAGCGGGTCACAAACGAGACGAAGGTGCTCGTCGAGATCGACCTCGACGGCACCGGCAAGGCCGACATCTCCACCGGCGTCGGCTTCTACGACCACATGCTCAACCAGATCGCCCGGCACGGGGGCTTCGACCTGACCGTGCACACCGTCGGCGACCTGGAGATCGACGCGCACCACACGATGGAGGACACGGCGCTCGCGCTGGGCGCCGCGTTCGACCGGGCGCTGGGCGACAAGGCCGGCATCCGGCGGTACGGATCGGCGACCGTCCCGATGGACGAGGTGCTGGTCCGGGCCGCCGTCGACCTGTCCGGCCGCCCGTACGTGGTGCACGACGAGCCGGCGCTGGCGCCGTACATCGGGCCGGTCTACCCGACGAGCATGACCCGGCACATCTGGGAGTCGTTCGGCCAGTCGGCCCGGATCACGCTGCACGTGGACGTGCTGCGCGCGGCCCGGCCCGGCGGCCACCCGGACGCCCACCACGTGGTCGAGGCGCAGTTCAAGGCCGTCTCCCGCGCGCTGCGGGAGGCCACCGCCCTGGACCCGCGGAACGCGGGTGTGGTGCCGTCCACGAAGGGCGCTCTCTAATGAAGGTGCTGCCCACTCTTCTGCTGATCCTGGCCGGCCTGCTGCTCGGCGGGACGTGGTCGCTGCTCAAGCAGGGCGCCCCCCGCGCCGCCGTGGTGATCACCGGCCTGCTGGCCGTGCTCGCCACCGCCGCCGGGGTGCTCTGGCTGCTGCCGGGGGAGAGCTGATGGCACGGGTGGTGGTGCTCGACTACGGCTCGGGCAACCTGCGTTCGGCCGAGCGCGCGGTGGCGCGGGCCGGCGCCGACGTGACAGTCACCGACGACCTGGACGCCGCCGCGTCGGCCGACGGCCTGGTGGTGCCGGGCGTCGGCGCGTTCGCCGCGTGCATGGCGGGGATCGAGGCGCTGGGCGCCGGGCCGGTCATCGCCGACCGGGTCGCCGCCGGGCGGCCGGTCCTGGGCATCTGCGTCGGCATGCAGATCCTCTTCGGGCACGGCGAGGAGCACGGCGTGGTCACCAAGGGGCTCGGGCTGCTGCCCGGGGGCGTGACCCGGCTGCCCGCGCGGCGGCTGCCGCACATGGGCTGGAACACCGTGCGGCCGCCGGCCGGCTCGGCGCTGTTCGCCGGCCTGCCGGAGGACACCCGGTTCTACTTCGTCCACTCCTACGGGGTGACCGACCCGGCGGCGCTGGCCGAGGCGGGCGCGACGGTGACGACCGCGCACCACGGCGCGGACTTCGTCGCGGCGGTGGAGCGGGGGCCGCTCTCGGCCGCGCAGTTCCACCCGGAGAAGTCGGCCGACGCCGGGGCCGCGCTGCTGCGCAACTGGCTCGGCACGTTGTGACCGGCCCGCTGGCGGGCACGCGGGCGTCGGCGTGAGCAAGGAGCGGGCCCGCCGCCGCGCGGAGCGCGAGGCCGAGCAGGAGCGGGCGCGCGCCGTCCGCGCCCGCCGGGTGGCACGCCGGGAGCGGCGTCGTTCTCTGGTACGCCGCCTGACGCCGTCGCTGCGGCGCGGGCGTACCGGCCGGCTGCGCCGGCACACCCGCCGCGAGCGGGCGACGATCCTGGTGCTCACCGCGACCGCGGTGGTCGCCATCTGGAGTCTGGTGGACGACCTCGCGCTGCGGCTGGTGCTGGTCGTGTTGTTGTTGCTGGTCCTGCCCGCGATCGTGGTGATCGCGCTGGACCGTCGTTGAGGACCCGAGGAGAGAAGCGTTGAGCCTCACCCTGTTGCCCGCCGTGGACGTCGCCGACGGCCAGGCCGTCCGGCTCGTGCAGGGCGCCGCCGGTAGCGAGACCGCGTACGGCGACCCGCTGGACGCGGCTCTGGCCTGGCAGTCCGACGGTGCGGAGTGGATCCACCTGGTCGACCTGGACGCCGCGTTCGGGCGGGGCTCCAACGCCGCGCTGCTCGCCGAGGTGGTCGGCAAGCTGGACGTGAAGGTGGAGCTGTCCGGCGGCATCCGCGACGACGAGTCGCTGCGGGCGGCGCTGGGCACCGGGGCGGCCCGGGTCAACATCGGCACCGCCGCGCTGGAGGACCCGCAGTGGTGCGACCGGATCTGCGGCGAGTACGGCGACCGGGTGGCGATCGGGCTGGACGTGCGCGGCCGTACCCTGTCGGCGCGCGGCTGGACCCGCGACGGCGGTGACCTGTACGAGGTGCTGGCCCGGCTCGACGCCGCGGGCGCGGCGCGGTACGTGGTCACCGACATCACCAAGGACGGCACCATGCGCGGGCCGAACCTGGACCTGCTGCGCGAGGTGTGCGCCCGCACCGACGCGCCGGTGATCGCCTCCGGCGGCGTGTCCACGCTGGACGACCTGCGGGCGCTGGCCACGCTGGAGCCGGTGGGCGTGGAGGGCGTGATCGCCGGCAAGGCGCTCTACGCGGGCGCGTTCACCGTCGCCGAGGCGCTGGCGACGCTGCGGGCCGGCGCGTGACGACCGAGCCGCCCGCCGACGCAGGGGTGGTGACCCGGCTCGGTTCGGGCGGCCCGTGGGAGGCGCTGTACGGCTACTCCCGGGTGGTGCGGGCCGGCGCGCTGGCGATCACCGCCGGCTGCACCTCCACAGTGGACGGCCGGGTGGCGCACGCCGGTGACGCGGCGGCGCAGACCGCGCAGGCGATCCGGATCGGTCTGGACGCGCTGGCCGAGGTCGGCGCCGGGCCGGCGGACGTGGTGCGGACCCGGATGTACGTCACGGACCGGCTCTACGCCGACGAGGTGGGCCGGGCGCACAACGCGGTGTTCGGCCCGGTGCGCCCGGTGGCCACGATGGTGGTGGTGGCCGGGCTGATCGACCCGGATCTCCTGGTCGAGGTCGAGCTGGAGGCGTACCTGCCGGAGCGCTGACCGGTGCCCGGGTGACCGGCGCCGCGCCGCCCCACACCCAGATAAGTTGTGCACAACTTGATTGCCCGCTACCGTTCTGGGTGTGACCGATGATCTGGTGCTGCGCCGGCAGGTGTGCTTCGCGCTCTACGCGGCGTCGCGCGCCCTGACCGACGTCTACCGGCCCATCCTCGACGAGCACGGCCTGACCTACCCGCAGTACCTGGTGCTGCTGGTGCTCTGGGAGCGCGACGACGGCGCCCCCACGGTCTCCGAGCTCGGCGGTCAGCTCCGGCTCGACTCCGGCACCCTCTCCCCGCTGCTCAAGCGGCTGGAGGCGGCCGGTCTGGTGGTGCGTACCCGATCGGCGGCGGACGAGCGCCGGGTCGAGGTGGGCCTCACCGACCGGGGCCGGGCCCTGCGGGAGCGGATGGGTGACGTGCCGCGGCGGGTGGCCGCCGCCACCGGGCTCACCGAGGACGAGCTGGTCTTCCTCCACGGCATCCTCACCCGGGTCACCGAGACGATCCACCGACAGAAGGAGCAGTGACATGCAGGTGCTCTACACCGCCTCCGCCCGCGCCACCGGCGACGGCCGCGACGGTCACGTCCGGACCTCCGACGGCACGGTCGAGCTGGACCTCGCCGTACCGAAGGAGATGGGCGGCGCCGGCGGCGCGGCCAACCCGGAGCAGCTCTTCGCGGCCGGCTACGCGGCCTGCTTCCACTCCGCGCTGCGCGTGGTGGCCCGCCAGGCCAAGGCGGACGTCTCCGGCTCGGTCGTCGAGGCCGAGGTGGGCATCGGCCCAAACGGCAGCGGCGGTTACGGCCTCGCCGTGACGCTCGTGGTGGACCTGCCCGCGGTCGAGCGCGCGGCCGCCGAGCAGCTGGTCGACGCGGCCCACCAGGTCTGCCCCTACTCCAACGCGACCCGTGGCAACGTCGAGGTGACGCGCACGGTCCGCGAGGCCCGGTGAGCACGAGGAGCGCGGCGCAGCGGAGCCCCGCGGTGCGAACCGAGGAGGTCTGGTGAGCGAGGCGAGCGTCAACAGGGAGATCCACCTGGCGTCCCGGCCGGACGGCTGGCCGACCGCGGAGAACTTCCGGCTGGTCACCACCGAGGTGCCGACGCCGGGCCCGGGACAGGTGGTGGTCCGCAACCGGTTCATGTCCGTCGACCCGTACATGCGCGGGCGGATGAACGACGTCAAGTCGTACGTGCCGCCGTTCGCGCTCGACGCCCCACTGGACGGCGGCGCGATCGGTGAGGTCGTGTCCGGTGAGGCCGGGGGCGTCAAGCCCGGTGACACGGTGCTGCACGGGCTCGGCTGGCGCGAGTACGCGCTCGTGGACGCCAAGGGCGTACGCGCTGTCGATCCCGACCTGGCGCCGGTCACCGCGCACCTGAGCGTGCTCGGCATGACCGGGCTGACCGCGTACGCCGGGCTGCTCGACGTGGCCGCGATGAAGCCGGGGGAGACCGTGTTCGTCTCCGGCGCGGCCGGTGCGGTGGGCAGCATGGTCGGCCAGATCGCGAAGCTGCGCGGCGCCGGCCGGGTGATCGGCAGCGCCGGTTCGGCGGCGAAGGTCGAGCGGCTCACCGCGCTCGGCTTCGACGCCGCCTTCGACTACCACGACGGGCCGGTGTCCAAGCAGCTCAAGGCCGCCGCCCCGGACGGCGTCGACGTGTACTTCGACAACGTCGGCGGCGAGCACCTGGAGGCGGCGATCGGGGCGATGAACCCGCACGGCCGGGCCGCCATCTGCGGCATGATCGCGCAGTACAACGCCACCGAGCCGCCCGCCGCGCCGCGCAACCTGGCGCTGGTGATCGGCAAGCGGCTGACGCTCCGCGGCTTCCTCGTCAGTGACCACGGTCACCTGCGAGAGCAGTTCGTGCGGGAGGTGGCGGGCTGGCTGCGCGAGGGCCGGCTGTCGTACGACGAGACGATCGTCGACGGCATCGAGCAGGCCCCCGAGGCGTTCCTCGGCCTGCTGCGCGGCGAGAACCTCGGCAAGATGCTGGTCCGTCTCTGACCGGCGCGAACGCACACACCGCAGCGGGCGGTGGTGACCGGCCTCACCGGCGGGTCACCACCGCCCGCGCGTTCGTTAGGCTCGGGGCATGACGGTGGCGGTACGGGTCATCCCGTGTCTGGACGTGGACGCCGGGCGCGTGGTCAAGGGGGTCAACTTCCTCGACCTGCGCGACGCCGGCGACCCGGTGGAGCTGGCGGCGGCCTACGACCGGGCCGGCGCGGACGAGCTGACCTTCCTCGACGTCACCGCCTCGTCCAGCGACCGGGGGACCATGCTCGACGTGGTGCGGCGCACCGCCGAGTCGGTCTTCATCCCGCTCACCGTGGGCGGTGGTGTCCGCCGGGTCGCCGACGTCGACACGCTGCTGCGCGCCGGGGCGGACAAGGTCGGCGTGAACACCGCCGCCATCGCCCGGCCGGAGTTGATCGCCGAGATCGCCGACCGGTTCGGCCGGCAGGTGCTGGTGCTCTCGCTGGACGTGCGCCGCGCACCGCACGGCACGACGCCGAGCGGCTTCGAGGTGACCACGCACGGCGGACGGCGGGGCACCGGCCTGGACGCGGTCGAGTGGGCGGCGCGCGGCGCCGAGCTGGGCGCGGGCGAGATCCTGCTCAACTCGATGGACGCCGACGGCACCAAGGCCGGGTTCGACCTGCCGCTGATCCAGGCGGTCCGCGAGGTGGTCGACGTGCCGGTGATCGCCAGCGGCGGCGCGGGCGAGGTGGCCCACTTCCCGCCGGCCGTCGGCGCGGGTGCGGACGCGGTGCTCGCGGCGAGCGTCTTCCACTTCGGCGAACTCACCGTCGGCGAGGTCAAGGACGCGCTGCGCGGCGCCGGGCACCCGGTGCGCTGAGGCGGGTCACTGCCGGCCGGGGTGCCCCTCGGGGGAGCGGCGCGGCATCGGGATCGACCGGACCACGTACTCCTGCACGGCGGCGGCGTGGTCGTTCTCGTCGAGGTGCCACTCGCTCTCGGCGGGCGGGTGCCGCCGGGTCAGCACGCCCTGCACCGTGTCCACTGTGGTGCCGAGCCCGGCGCTGGGGCGGGTGCGCCAGAGCCGCTCACCGTCGGCGGTGACCCGGAACCAGCCGTCGGCGACGCTGACCAGACCCGCGCCGACCAGCCGCCGGACCGCGCCCTCCACCTCGTGCCGTTCGGGGATGGCCTGGTTGAGGTGGTCGGCGGTGGAGAGGACGTCGGCCAGGCGGACACCCTCCGGCCTGCGTGTCGCGGCGGCCCGCCGGTGCCGGCCGGCGCCACTGGCGATGACAAGCGCGACGAAGATCCAGGCGTCGCTCCAACGCCATCCGTTCTCCCCCATGCAGGAATGATGCCCGGCCGCGACGGCGGAGGAAACACCTGGTTTCCCGCTTGTGTGTCGCCGCAGCTCAACGCGTTGCGCGGCGTCCCGGACCGTGGCGGTCGGCCCGGTGATGATCACGTAGCGTAAGCACCGGCCGCCGGGCGTGGCGGCAGCGCGAAGACCGGGATGAAGAACTGGGCCAGCGGGCCGATGGTCAGCGCGTACGCCACGGTGCCGAGACCGACGGTGCCGCCGAGCAGCCAGCCGAGCGCCAGCACGGTGACCTCGATGACGGTGCGGACCAGCCGGACCGAGAAGCGGGGGTGGCGGGCGACGAAGCCGGTCATCAGCCCGTCGCGTGGGCCGGGGCCGAGCCCGGCGCCCAGGTAGAGCCCGGTGGCGGCGCCGTTGGCGACGATCCCGGCGACGAGCAGCGCGACGCGGGCCGGCAGGCCGTCGCCGGCCGGCAGCACGGCCAGGGCGGCGTCGACGACCAGGCCGATCACCACGACGTTGCTGACCGTGCCGAGGCCGGGTCGCTGCCGCAGCGGGATCCAGAGGACGAGCACGAGGGCGCCGACCGCGATGGTGACGGTCCCGAAGGACAGGCCGGTCTGCCGGGCGAGTCCCTGGTGGAACACGTCCCACGGGTCCAGTCCCAGCTCGGAGCGGATCATCAGCGCCATGCTCAGGCCGTAGAGGACCAGTCCGGCGTAGAGCTGGGCGAGCCGTCGTACCGGCCGGTGCCGGAGATTGCCAAGCTGTGCCATGCATGCCACCCTAGGTGCCAATCGTGGTTGTCGAGGGTGCCAATTTCGGGGGTGTGGCCATGACCAGCCAGGTGCGCGGCGTCCAATTGGCGCGACTCCTCGGTCAGTGGCACGCACTGCCAGGCCGTCGGCGCAGCCCCGACTACGCCGCGCTCGCCGGCGCCGTCCGCGGGTTGCTCGCCGACGGGCGCCTCCCCCTCGGGGTACGCCTGCCGGCCGAGCGGGAACTGGCCGAGGCGCTGCGGATCAGCCGGACCACTGTCACCGCCGCGTACCGGGAACTGCGGGAGAGCGGCCACCTGGCCAGCCGCCGGGGCGCGGGCAGCTGGACCATGCTGCCCGGCGGGCACCGGGTGGCCAGCACCGGGCTGTGGACGCCGCTCGACGACCGCGACATGATCGACCTCGGGGTGGCCGCGCTGTCCGCGCCCCCGCAGCTCGTCCCCGCCGCCCGGGCCGCGGCCGAGGACCTGCCCCGCTACCTCAGCGGCGCCGGCTACCACCCGACCGGCATCATCGAGCTGCGCGAGGCGGTGGCGCGCGGGTACACCGAACGTGGCCTGCCCACCAGCCCGGAGCAGATCATGGTCACCAACGGCACCCAGCACGCGCTGGACCTGGTGCTGCGGCTGGCCCTGTCGCCCGGCGGCGCGGTGCTCGTCGAGTCGCCCACCTACCCCAACGCGCTCGCCGCGCTCTCCGCCCGGCGGGCCAGGATCGCCACGCACGGCCTGTCCGACGAGGGCTGGGACGCCGAACTGCTGCTCGGCAGCCTGCGGCAGACCCGGCCGAAGCTCGCGTACGTGATTCCCGAGTTCCAGAACCCGACCGGCCACCTGATGGCGGCCGACCTGCGCGAGCGGCTGGTCGGGACGGCCCACGCGGCCGGCACCGACCTGGTGGTCGACGAGTCCTTCGTCGACCTGCCGCTCGACGACACCACGCTGCCGCCCCCGGTGGCGGTCTTCGACAGGCACTCCCGGGTGATCAGCATCGGCGGCATGAGCAAGCCCTACTGGGGTGGGCTGCGGATCGGGTGGGTACGCGCCTCCGCGCCCCAGGTGCAGCGGCTGGCCGCGGCCCGGGTCGGGGTGGACATGGCCAGCCCGGTGCTCGACCAGCTCGTCGCAGTGCACCTGCTCACCGAGGCGCCGGCCATCGTGGCCGCCCGCCGGGCCCAGCTCGTCACACAGCGGGACGCCCTGGTCGCGGCGCTCGCCGACCGGCTGCCCGACTGGCGGGTGCGGGTGCCCGGCGGCGGCGTCACGCTCTGGGCCGAGCTGGACGGTCCCATCTCCAGCGCGCTGGCCCGCGCGGCCGAGGAGGTCGGCGTACGACTGGCGCCCGGACCCCGGTTCGGCCTGGACGGGACGCTGGAGCGCTTCCTGCGGCTGCCCTTCACGCTTCCCGCCGCCGAGCTGGTGGAGGCGGTCGGGCGGCTCGCCGCGGTCCGCTACGACCTGGACCGGACCAGCCGCCCGCAGTGGCGGGAACCCAGCGTCATCGCCTGACCGCCCGCCCGATCCGGTGGTGATCCGCTCGAACCCCGGCTGAGGGCGGGCCGGTGCCCGCACACTGCCCGGGTGGGAGACGGGGACGCGGTCCGGTGGTCGCTGGCGGTGCGGCGCAGCGCGCCGGGTTCCCGGACCACCTGGGTGGAGCTCTTCTACGACCTGGTCTTCGTCTTCGCGTTCCTGAGCGTCACCACGCTCACCGCGTCGGTGTTCACGCCGGTCAACCTCTACCGGTTCCTGCTGGTGCTGGCGCTGCTCTGGTGGTCCTGGACCGGCTTCGCCCGGATGGGCAACGCGTTCCGCGCCGACCAGGGGATGCTGCCGCTGGTCGGCGTCGTCACCGTGGCGGCGACGTTCCTGCTCGTGCTCAGCACACCCAGCGCGTTCGCCACCAACCGCGAGGGCTGGCTGCCCGGGCCGCTCGTCTTCGCCGCGTGCTACTTCGTGATCCGGACCGCCCAGCTCACCGTCTTCGCCTGGGCCGACCGCGCCGACCCGGCCCGGCGCCGGGGACTGCGGATACGCTTCCTGGCCCCGACAGTGGCCACGGTGCTGCTGGTCGTCGCCGGCACCCTGCCCGGCCGGCTGGCGCACGGGCGGTTCGCGGTGGGGCTGCAACTGGCGCTCTGGACCCTGGCGCTGCTCGTCGAGTACATCGCCGGGGCGATCCTCGCCCGCCAGTGGTGGGTGGTGATCTCGGCCGGGCACTGGGCGGAGCGGCACGCGCTGATCGTGCTCGTCGCGCTCGGCGAGTCGCTCATCGCGCTCGGGCTCGGCCCGAAGCGCGGGCTGCCGCTCACCGGCCCGGTGGCGGTCGCCGCGTTGCTCGGCGTGGTGATCGTGGCGGCGCTGTGGTGGGCGTACTTCGACACGCTGAGGTTCGCGCTGGAACAGGCCCTGCACCAGGCCCGGGACCCCGCCGCACGGCTGCGGCTGGCCCGCACCGTCTACACGTTCCTGCACCTGCCGATGGTCGCCGGGATCATCTTCTTCGCCCTCGGCCTCAAGGATCTGCTGGCCGAGGCCGCCTCACCGACGACGCCCGCGTGGGGTCCGGAGCTGGGGGTCCTCTGGGCCGGGGTCCTGTTCGGCGGCGTCGGGATCTACCTGCTCAGCCTCGCCGGGTGCTGGTGGCTGGCGGAGCGCCGGGCACGGACGCCGCTGCTGGTGACGGTGCTGGTGCTCGCCGCGGCCGTCCCGGCCGTCGCCCGGCTCCACGAGCTGAACGCGCTCGCCGCGCTGGCGGTGCTCACCTGCGCCGGCGTCGCCTGGGAGACCCGGGGGGAGGACGACCGCCGGCGCCGGGTACGCCGGCTCGCGCTGGAGGAGCAGATCGCCGCCGAGGCCGAGCAGAGCCGGTGGCGGGAGGGGCACCTCTGAGAACGCACGCGGCCGTGCCCCGGGACGGTGGGGCACGGCCGGCGCGGTGCGGACTACAGCTCGGCGAGCGTCCCCTCGTACATCTTGTCGATCTCGGAGGCGAAGTTCGTCTCCACACTGCGGCGCTTGATCTTCAGCGACGGCGTGACCTCGCCGTCCTCGATGGTGAGGTCGCGGGGAAGGATCGTCACCTTCTTGATCGTCTCCCAGCGGTTGAGCCTGCCGTTCAGCTCGGCGACGTAGCCCTCGACCATCTCCCGCGCCTGCGGCGAGGTGACGATCGTGGTGTAGTCGCTGCCATCGAGCGGGGTGCCGGCGGCCCAGCCCTTGATCGCGTCCGGGTCGAGCGTGACGAGCATGGTGCAGTAGTTGCGGGCCTGCCCGATCACCACCGCCTGCGAGGTGTACGGGCACACCGCCTTGAACATGCCCTCGATGTGCGACGGCGCGACGTACTTGCCGCCGGACGTCTTGACCAGGTCCTTCTTCCGGTCGGTGATGCGCAGGTAGCCGTCGGCGTCGAGCGTGCCGATGTCGCCGGTGCGGAAGAAGCCGTCATCGGTGAACGCGGCGGCGGTCTCCTCCGGCAGGTTGTGGTAGCCGCGCATGACCGGCTTGCCGCGCAGCAGGACCTCACCGTCGGTGTCGATCCGGCACTCCAGGTCGCCCATGGCCCGGCCCACGCTGCCGATCTTCAGCCCGTCGGGCGGGTTCACGAACGCGCCGGCGCTGGTCTCGGTCAGCCCGTAGCCCTCGGAGATGGGCAGGTTGGCGGCGGCGAAGAAGGTGGCGATCTCCTTGCTCAGCGGCGCCGCGCCGGAGACCAGCACCCGCATCCGGCCGCCGAGCCGTGCCTGGAGCTTGCTGAACACGAGCTTCTCGGCGAGCGCGTACTTCATCCGCAGCCCGGCCGGGACCGGCTTGCCGGCCTGCTCCAGCGCGACCTTCTCCTTGCCCACCCCGACGCCCCAGGCGAAGATCTTGGCCTTGGCGCCACCGGCGCCCTGCGCGGTGGTGACCGCCTTGTTGTAGACCTTCTCGAAGACCCGGGGCGCACCGCACATGAGCGTCGGCTGCACCACGCCGAGCAGGTCGACGAGCTTGTCCACCCGGCCGTCGACGTAGGTGGGCAGGCCGACGTGGGTGGCGCCGCAGAGCAGCGTCTTGCCGAACGAGTGCGACAGCGGCAGCCACAGGTATTGCAGGTCGTCGACGCGCAGCAGGCCCAGGTCTGCCTGCGCCACGCCCTCCCAGCACCAGCCGCCGTGCAGCAGCTCCACGCCCTTCGGGCGGCCGGTGGTGCCCGACGTGTAGATGAGCGTGGCCAGGTGGTCCGGGCCGATGCCGGCGACGAGCGTGTCGATCAGGTCCGGCTCGGCGCTCAGCGCCGCGGCGCCGCGCTCCTCCAGCTCGGCCAGGGTGAGCTGCGGGACGGCCGCCGCCGGGTCGGGGGTGCCGTCGAAGAGCACCACGTGGGTCAACGCGGGAAGATCCGCCCCGGCGATCTTCGCCGCCTGCGCCTCGTTCTCCGCGAACAGCACCTTCGAGCCGGAGTCGGCGATGATGTAGACCGCGTCCTCGGGCTCGGTGGTGGGGTAGACGGTGGTGGTGGCACCACCGGCGCACATGATGCCGAAGTCGGCGAGCACCCAGTCCAGGCGCGTGTTGGCCAGAATCGCCACCGGGTTCTCCAGGCCGACACCGAGCCCGTGCAGCCCGGCGGCTATCGCCTTGGCGCGCTGCCCGACCTGCTCCCACGTCAGCCAGACCGGGCCCGAGTCGTCGGGTGCGGGGTGGGCGAAGGCGTGCCGGTCGGGGGAGTCCGCCACGCGCTTGAGGAACATGTCCGGTACGGAACGGTACGGTACATCGAGAGCCATCGCTGTAGCCGCCTTCAGGGGTGGAGGGACGTGACGGGGGTCACGTCGGTCTGCGGTTACCGAAGGGTATTGCCTGCACCCGGCCAGCGGCTAGCCCTGATCGGCCGCGTAGCCGCCGGTCCCGCCTGCTGGAACCGGCTCAGGCGTGCCGGCCGGGCGGCGCGGAACCGGTCGCCGGTGGCCCGGGGCGCGGCGTCGCGGTGACAGTCGTCGATCTCCCGGCGTCCACCTCCGACAGCCGGCGGGCGAGCGGTCACCGCTCGTCGGTCACAGGCCCAGTTCGGCGGTACGCAGACGCTCGGCGCTCTCGGCCGGGCCGTCCACCTGCACCCGGGCCACCCGCTGCCGCCCGGTGAGGAACAGCACCAGCTCACCCGGCGCGCCCACCACCCGCAGCCGTTCGCCGCCACCGCCGGCCCGCAGTTCGCCGTGCCCCGGCGCCTGCACCAGGACCTCGGCCGGGAACCGCCGCAGCGCCATCCGGGCCAGCAGGGACGCCCGCTTCCACAGCACCGCCTGCTGCCCGGCCGGCAGCTCGCGCGGGTGCCAGCCGGGCCGGGCCCGTCGCACGTCCTCGTGGTGGATGAAGAACTCCATCCCGTTGGCGAGCTCGTCGGTGAGGGGATTGCTCACCGGGCTCCACACCGGGGGGCGGCGTACCCGGGCGATCAGGTCGGCGTACGGCCCGGCGGCGATCCGCCGGCGCACCGACTCGCCGTAGCCACGCAGCGGCGGCAACAGGATCCCGCCGGCCGCGTCCGGCCGGCGCTCCCGCACCAGCAGGTGTGCCGCCAGGTCACGGGTGGTCCACCCCTCGTTGACGGTCGGCGCGTCCGGTCCCAGTTCGAGCATCAGGTCGGCGAGCGCCTCGCGCTCCGTTCGGGCGTACCGCGGCATCCCCTGATCGTAGGCCCGTCCCGGCCGATCGGCGCGCCACGCCCGGCCGGACCCCGCCGCGCGATCGATCCGGCCGGTGTCCGCCCAGCTCCGTGCGAACGTGACGGCGGACATATCCCGGCCGGGTCGGCGTGAGCGCCGGGGAACGGTAAGGATGGGGGAGAAAACTGCGGCTTACGGCGGGGGACAGCGTGGCGAGCGGGACAAGTCGGGACGTGCTCGGCAGAGGGCTACGGGTGCTCGGCCGGGCCATCCGGGAACAGCCGCGGATCTTCGCGGTCGCGGTCAGCGGCAGCGTGCTGTTCGGCCTCCTGGTGATCGCCAGCGCGTACGTCGTCGGCGCGGTGGTCGGCGAGGTGGTCGTGCCGGCCGTGGAGCGCGGCGAGGTGGCCGGCGGAGGGCTGGCGCTCGCCGCCGCCGCGCTGTTCGGCATCAGCGTGCTGCGGGTCGTCGGCATCTTCGGCCGCCGCCTCGGCGCCGGCTACATGCAGTACCGGCTCCAGGCCGCCTACCGCCGCCGGGTCACCCGCCGCTACCTGGAACTGCCGCTTTCCTGGCACCACCGCAACTCCACCGGCACGCTGCTCTCGAACGCCAACTCCGACGTGGAGGCGGCCTGGTACCCGATCGCGCCGCTGCCGTTCGCGGTCGGCACGCTGGTGATGCTCGTCGGCGCGGTGGTCTCGCTGTTCTTCACCGACTGGGCGCTGGCTCTGGTCGGCCTCGCGGTGTTCCCCGCGCTGTTCGCGCTCAACGTGGTCTACTCCCGCCGGATGGCACCCCGCCAGGCCCGGGCGCAGCGGCTGCGGGCCGAGGTCAGCGGCATCGCGCACGAGAGCTTCGACGGCGCTCTGGTGGTCAAGACGATGGGCCGCGAGGCACAGGAGACGGCCCGCTTCGCCTCCCGCGCCGGCGAGCTGCGCGACGCGCTGATCTCGGTCGGCCGGCTGCGGGGCGTGTTCGACCCGATGCTGGAGACGCTGCCCAGCCTCGGCACGCTCGCCGTCCTGGTGGTCGGCGCGCTGCGGCTGCGGCAGGGCGCGCTCACGGTGACCGAGCTGGTCAGCGTCGCGTTCCTGTTCACCGTGCTGGCCTTCCCGGTCCGTGCCATCGGCTGGGTGCTGGCCGAGCTGCCGCGCAGCGTCGCGGGATGGGACCGGGTCCGCCGGGTGCTGGACGCGACCGGCGAGATGCCGTACGGCACGAGGACGCTCGACCGGTCCACCCGGGAGCCGGCCACCCTCGCCTTCGACGACGTGCACTTCGCGTACGAGCCGGCCGAGGCGCACCTGCCCGGCGCCCAGGTGCTCGGCGAGGTGACGTTCACCGTGCCGGCCGGGAAGACGGTCGCCCTGGTCGGCCCCACCGGCGCGGGCAAGTCCACGATCACCTCGCTGGCCGTGCGCCTGGTCGACCCGGGCGCCGGGCGGGTCATGCTGGACGGCGTGGACGTGCGGGAGCTGACCGCCGCGTCGCTGGCCGAGACGGTGGCGCTCGTGGCGCAGGTGCCGTTCGTCTTCGACGACACGGTCCGGGCCAACATCGCGCTGGACCGGGCCGGCATCGGCGACGACGAGGTGTGGGCGGCGCTGCGGCTGGCCGAGGCGGACGGCTTCGTGGCGGCGCTGCCGGACGGGCTGGACACCATGGTCGGCGAGCGGGGCACGTCGCTGTCCGGCGGGCAGCGCCAACGGCTGACGCTGGCCCGGGCGCTCGCCGGGCGACCCCGGCTGCTGGTGCTCGACGACGCCACGAGCGCCGTCGACCCACGGGTCGAGGCGGCCATCCTGGCCGGTCTGCGCGCACCGGCCGACGGCGGCGCCCCGGCGTCCATCCTGGTGGTGGCGTACCGCCGGGCCACCATCGCCCTCGCCGACGAGGTGATCTACGTGGAGCAGGGCCGGGTGGTGGCGCGCGGCACCCACACCGAGCTGCTGGCCGCCGTGCCCGGGTACGCCGACCTGGTCACCGCGTACGAGCAGGCCGAGCAGGAACGCGAGCAGAATCGGACGTACGACGAGGTCACCCCGTTGACCTCGGGCCTGGAGATCGAGGTGGACCGGTGAGCGCGAGGAGTGCAGCGGAGCGGAGCCCCGCAGTCGCGAACGAACGGTGGGCCCGGTGAGCGCGAGGAGTGCAGCGGAGCGGAGCCCCGCAGTCGCGAACGAACGGTGGGCCCGGTGAGCGCGAGGAGTGCAGCGGAGCGGAGCCCCGCA